>JAAEEW010000255.1 GCA_013415595.1 Methanosarcinales archaeon
AATCGTGAATCAGGCTATGAAAAACTTAATTTATTTTAAGTCATAATTTAGATCAAAGACTTCTGGCCTTCCCGGGGCCGCTCTTCGTCAGGGACGCTACCTCTGGGACCATCGGTGAAGGCAGATTCCCGAATGCCGGATCAAAAGGATTCAAAAGGGGCCGTCCGGGATCAATCGAGGCCCGGCACCAGAATCTATAAATATTCATATAGAAATGGATGAGATCCAGAGATTTATTTCAAAGATATTTGACTCAATAGACAGTTGACGGGGATTGGAGAATTTAAATGTCAACCAGATTATTGATCCTGTTAGCATCTCTGATTTTGATCTGGCAGATCGGACCTGCACTGGGAGAGGACAATGCAACCTGTATTTCGTCTATGGCTGTCGATTTGGGCGAGATCGGGGCTGCCAGTGCCAGCATCTCCCACAAGGCAGAGCTGCAGCCGGGCGATCAGGGATGGTTCAAGCTGAACGTTATTGAATCGACCAGGCTTATGATTGCTGCCAATGCTGATATAGACGCCGATAACTACGGAATGGTTCTTTACGATGCGGACATGAAGTACATGGACTCGGTAAAGGACATGCTTATGGCTGATCTGAGCCCGGGGATTTACTACATCCGTCTGGATATGCTGCCTCATGAGGCCATGGATTACACACTCATTGTCAGCAATATTTTCGAGACGGAGCCAAACGACGGCCTGCTCGAGGCCTTCGACCTGGGGATGCTGTCCGATTCTGTGGTGGTAGGCGGATTCATAGAGCCTGTGGGAGATATCGACTTCTTCAAGTTTGAAGTGCCAGAGGATGGAAGCGGCCTGCTTACCGTATCCACCACTGACTCAAAGGATGATTACAGCGACAAGCCTATGGTGGTCCTTTATAACCTGAACGAGAGCACGGGATTGTATGTCCCCCGCACCACCGGGGAAAAATTGTCCAGCCTGATCCAGCCCGGCCTGTACTACGTGAGGGTGCAGGAGTATGGGTCCCAGGATGACGCTTTCAACTACACCCTGAGCCTGGATATCGAGCCCATAGTCTGCGATGTGGAGCCCAACGATTCCTTTGAGAATTCCAGCTTCATCGGCGACCTGAACGAGTCTGGAAAACTGTCCGCATCCGGCTGCATTGGGATGGGGGATATGGATTATTTCTCGTTCCAGGTTCCAGCAAATATGACTGTTGGAATTAAGACCATAACCGATGGCGATTCCAGCATAGTCCTGTACGACTCCGAGATGGAGGAAGTGGATTACAACGACGATTGCGAAGGCAAGATGTCAAGCTGTCTGGAATCTGAGCTGACTGCCGGCATGTATTACGTAACCGTGAAGTGCTACTACGAAGAGAAGGAGATGGGTTACGAACTGGCTATAGAGGCTGTCGAATAGATCGAGCGATTTCGAGGATGGGGGGGCCCGCGCTCATGAGCGGCTCCCTGCCGTTCATTTATCATCAAGGATTTTTTGGCCATTTTTCTCTTTTCGTTTGAGATCCTCTTCAAACTTCAAATCAGCTTCCCGGAGACAGGGTGGGCTCTGATTCGTCCCCATCCTCCCGTCTTGCCGATAATGTGCCGATATATTGCCGATAAATTGCCGATAAACGGTAGGACCGGCCGCGTCTGGATTGCTGGGCCACCTCCAGGATTCCCGACGCCGTCCAGTCCCGGAGCAGGTTTCTGGCCATGCGAGGGGAGAGGCCGAGAACTCCGGCCACATCGGCTGAGGTGATTTTGTCCCGGCGGGCAAAGAGCCCCAGGACCACCCTGGCCCGGTGATCCAGATGGCGTAGCTCTTCTGGCTCGGCCGGAAATCCCCGGTCCTTCCACCGCAGGGCCTCCTCTCTCACCGTCTGGAAGACCTGGGCCAGGCTGGAGATGAAGTACTCCAGCCAGGGAGTGATCTCTGCCTCAGCCCGGCCTTCGTAGTAGTTATGGTGGGGATGGACCATCAGGGCCTGGTAGTAGCCGGCCAGGTCCCGGGCGTGGTGCTCTTCCAGGGAGAGGAAGCCGTTAAGTCCATAGCCACCCCGGTGGAGCAGGAAGGTTGCCAGGAGCCGGGCGGTGCGGCCGTTTCCGTCGTAGTAGGGGTGGATGGTCACGAACTGGTAATGGACCACTCCGGCGATGACAGGCACCGGCAGGCCCTCCTCCTCCGCCTGAGCAGCCCACTGGACCAGGGAGCGCATGAGTGCGGGCACGTCTTCGGCCTGGGGAGGCAGGTAGATCAGGGCTCCCGATGCCGCATCCCGGACAGCGTTCTGGCCGTCCCTGTAGGGGGTGGGCCTGGACTTCGGACCGCCCTGAACCAGGGCGTGGAGGCCCTGGATCAGCTCCTCGGTGAATGGCCTCTTCCTGGCCGCCCACTCCTCCACCCGCGGCAGGGCGCTCCAGTAGTTGCGGACCTCCAGGACGTCCCGCTCCCGTCCGGAGAAGACCACCTGCTCCTCCTCGATGGCCCGGCGGGCCTCATCCAGGGTGAGCCGGTTGCCTTCAATCCGGGTGGAGAAGTGGACCGACCGCAGGCGGGCCTTCCGGCGAAGCTCCGCCTCCACGGAGAGGGGCAGGGCGGCGTGCTCCACCAGGGCCCGGGCTGCCTCGATCTTCATCAAGCCCCGGGCGATGGCGGGGGTGATGGTGAAAGAAGGGGATAATCTCATTTTGACACCTTAGAGTATTCATGATGAATCCATATTATTCAAGCAGGCCTATATAACAGCTTATAGGTGCGTTATGCAATATATCTGGTTTTAAGACTATTTAATTGTCAATTTATATTTAATAATTAAAATATTTTATTGACAGGGCCGATA
>JAAEEW010000256.1 GCA_013415595.1 Methanosarcinales archaeon
ACCAACGGGACGGGACGCCTGATCAGCGGATTTGTCTCCGACCGGATGGGACGGAATGCCACCATGAGCCTGGCCTTCCTGGCGGCGGGCCTGGCCTACGTGGCCCTCCCCTGGGCAGAGGGCCTGGCCCTGTGCGCCCTCCTGGCGGCGGTGGTGGGATTTGCCTTCGGCACCCTCTTCTCCGTCTCCGCCCCGCTGGTGGCGGACTCGTTCGGGCTGAAGCACTTCGGGGCCATATTCGGACTTACCTTCGCTGCCTACGGCTTTGTGGCCGGACCCCTGGGCCCCACCCTATCTGGCTACCTGCTGGACGTGACCAACGACGACTTCTTCCTGGTGTTCCTGTACCTGGGCATCTTCTATCTGATCTCGGCATTCTGCATCCGGATGGTTGGACCTTTGAAGCCGCAGTAGCGAATGGCGGCTCCCTCGACCCGTCCCCTCCTGTTCCACCTAAGTGGACGATATGCACCAGCGCTCCCAGCCCATTAGATGGGCAGCCGAGGCGATGGTGGTGCCGTAGAAGACCGCCCTCCGGTCGTGGCCCCTTGCCAGCCGCAGAAGCTCGTCGATGGTGCCGTTCACCAGGGTCGAACCGGTGATCAGGACCAGCGGGCACTGCTCAAATATTTCCGAGGGATATAGGCCGTCACGAATTCTAACTCCCTGACGTTCCTCTCCCGCACATTGCAGGTCAGAGACCATGAGGGCCTCCCTCCCCACTGCCCGGATCAGAGCCTCCAGCAGGGCTGGCTGCAGCCCCACCAGGCCGATGGGCCGTTCCGTCTGATCTGCGGCCCACCTCTCCAGGCTTCGCCCGCAGCGTGCTGGACCGTCGTCCCGGCAGTGAACGGTATTCCCGATCAAACCCAGACGGCAGAGCACGGCGTTCATGGTGGATGCCAGAACCGCCCGGTCGAAGTCCGACTGCAGCGGACGGCAGATCACCTCTTCCAGGCAGCCCTCGAAGCTGCCCGACTGCAGGGAGAAGGCCTGTCCGGCAAAACCCTCGAATACCGTTTCTATGAGCACCTCGGGACCCCGGAGCAGAGGGAAGTCCTCCCTTCCCGGGTGGCCCATGGCCTCCCCGGTGGATAGCGGCCTGGTCCTGACGGTCCGCTCCCGCCAGGGTCTGGGGTCCCCGTCTTTGCGCGCCGCTGCCGACTCCATGACGGCCACGAAGCGCTCCCTTACCTCTTCCAGAGCTGTAACTACGTTCATTCATCCAGCCTCTTCAAATGCTGCCCCTTGAAATGCTGCTTATTCAAATGCTGCTCCTTCGATTGCCCGGGGAGACGCCCGGTGGGGTCGATTCGTCCATGGGACCAGAATCGGGTCCGCCGAAGATGGGATGAGCGCCCCACTGGTCCATCTTCCTGGCCGATCCCTGCAGGACCACCCGGCCCCTGTCCACCAGACAAATCCGATCTCCGATGCAGGATACGTCCAATGGACTGTGGGTCACCATGACGCTTGGCACGCCGCAGGCTCGCACCCTCTCCCGCAACTCATTTCTCATTGATGCCTGCCTTCTCAAGTCCAGGGCTGCCAGGGGCTCGTCCAGCAGCAACAGCTCAGGCTCCGTGACCAGGGCCCGGGCCAGGGCCACCCTCTGCTTCTGGCCGCCGGAGATGCGGGATATCTTCTCTTTTCGAATCTCCCAGATGCCGAAGGCCTCGAGCTGCTCCTTCGCCACATGAGTCATCCCCTGCTTCCAGGAGCCCCGGGTCTTCAGTCCAAAGGCCACGTTGTCGTAAACGCTCATGTGAGGAAAGAGGGCGTAGCTCTGAAAGACGTAGCCCAACCTTCTCTCCTCCGGGCGCAGGTTGATCCCTTCTTCGGAGTCGAAGAGGACCCTGCCGTCCAGCACGATCTTCCCCCAATCCGGAGTGAAGAGGCCGGCCACAGCGTTCAGAATTGTGGTCTTGCCGCAGCCGTTCTCCCCCACCAGCATCAGGATCTCGCCCTGGGACGCCTGCAGGGATACGTCGAGCTCGAATTCCCTGAGCCTGGTTCTTATCTTGACCTCAAGCATGTTCTTTCATCCGGCTCATGAAGATCCTCACCAGAGCTATGACCAGGAATGAGAAGGCCACCAGTATCAGGGCCAGGCACAAAGAGACGTCCAGATCCCACTGCATGGCGGTGTAAATGGCCAGGGGCATGGTCTGGGTGCGCCCCTGGAAGTTGCCGGCGAACATGATGGTGGCTCCGAACTCCCCCAGGGACCGGGCAAAGGTCATGATGGCCCCGGAGATCAGGCCGTTCTGGGCTATGGGCAGGGTCACGTGGAAGAAGGTGTAGGTGTCCGTGGCCCCCAGGGTGCGGGCGGCGCACTCATAGATCCTGTCCACGTCCTCAAAGCTGGTCCTGGCCTGGCGCATGAAGAAGGGCGCGGAGACGAAGATCTGGGCGATTATGACGGCCAGGGTGGTGAAGGCCACATTGAATCCCAGGGCATTCAGGTGCTGGCCGAGGACGCCCATGCGGCCAAAGGCCATGAGCAGGGCGATTCCCGCTACTGCAGGAGGCATTATTACCGGCAGATCGATGAACGAATCGATGATCTCCTTCCCTGGGTAATGAAACCGGGCATTGACGTAGGCCACAGGAGTCCCGAAGAGGATCACGGTGATGGTGGTGACGGCAGAGGTGGCCAGGCTGAGGCTCAGGGCGTCCATCACCACGGGATCTCTCAGGGACTGCAAAAAGACCCCCGGAGAGACTTTCAGGAGCAGCGAAGCCACAGGCAGGACCAGGAACAGAGTCACCAGGAGCAGGACCGCTGATAGGCAAAGCTTCAGGAGCGCCTTTCTGGATATGGCCGGACGATGGTGGTCCCGGCGTTTCAGGCTGTGCCCCTGACCAGGCTTTCTTATGAAGTCGACGTTGAATTGCAGCGGTGCCATGATGCTGATGCCATGAAATATTTTCCCAGATATTGCGGCGAAGCGTTCCAATGCAGTGGAATTCTTCTCAGGCTGTGTTCTCCAGGCAATCCTCTTTAGGTCATCCTCTCAGGTTGTGCTGTCGGTTTATCTTCTCAAGGTTGTCTTTTCGGGTTATCCTCTCAAGGCTAGTCTTATCAGGCTGCAGCCTGCAAGCCGGCCTGCATTGAAGGATGAGGATCAAGCATCAGGGAGCTATTGACCTCAGGCTGCAAGCCCACCGGCTTGAAGCCATACTTCGTCAGGATGCTTCGTCCCTCCTCGGAATTGACGGCCTCGATGAAGTCCCTGGCCAGGGCGGGATTCTCCGACTGGGCCAGCACTCCCAGGGTGTATTCGGCCAGGACGTTGTACTCCTGGGGAATCTCTATGGCAGAGACCTTCTCCCCGATGACCGGTGTCACGTCGGAGCTGTAGGCAAATCCGGCATCTGCCTCGCCCAGGCTGATCTTGGAGACCACGTAGTTGACGTTCATCTCCCGGGAGATGACGTTGGAGAGCACCCGGTCCCGGTACAGTGGCCCAAAGTCGGGATCTTCAGCCAGCTTGTCCAGAACCTGGAGGGCATAGCTGCCCACAGGCACGTCCCTGGTCCCCATGACGATCTTGACCCCCGGCCTCTCCAGGTCCCGCAGGCTTCTGATGTCCGCAGGATTGTCTTTTGGAACTATGACCACCATGCTGTTCTCCGTGAAGACCTGGACGGTATCGTTGATCATCAGGCCCTGGGCCATCAGGGCGTCCATGTGCTTGCGGTTGGCCGAGACGAAGACGTCTGCACAGGCCCCCTGCTCCAGCTGAGTGCGCAGCACCTGGGTCCCATCGAAGTTCAGGCTCACCTCAATGCCCGTGGACTCCTGGTACATATCCCCGATCTCCTTGAAGGCCCCGGTCAGGGAGGCCGCACAAAAGACCACAATCTCCTCCTGCTCTAGGCTGCCGGGGGCCGTGGAAATCAGAACCAGCCCCGCCATCACTGCTGTCGGCAACATTCCTCTTTTCAATTCGTTCACAACCTGGCATTCCCTCTAAACAGGCAATTTACATCTATGTAAGCAAAAACGCTTACATTATGACGTCAAAGTTATCATTTGTGCATAACTTATTAAGCCTTGCGACGGAACCATGGAGTCAAGAGGCCTTTACATGCGGGAAATAATAGAGAAGACCACAGATGCACAGCTGCGCGCTCAGATGGAGAGGGTAGCATCCTTTCACGGCTATCTGAGCACCGGGGCCTTCATCGGCGTCCAGATGATCAACATCGCCCGGCGAATACTGGAGATAAAAGACGGCGAGCGGCTATTTGTGACCTGCGAGACCCACAACTGCCTTCCCGATCCCTTTCAGATCCTGACGGGCTGCACCATTGGCAACAAAGGCCTGAAGATCCTGGACCACGGCAAGATGGCCGTCACCGTGAGCAGACGGGCAGTCCAGGGAGACCGGGCCAGGGCTGTTCGGATCATGCTCGATCCGGCCAAGACCAATCGTTATCCCAGGCTTCACGCCTGGTTCATGAAGACGGAGAAAATCCCCCATCCTGAGGCGGTCTCCCTGCTCCTGCAGGCCGGTGAGGATGTCTACACCTGGAAGTTGCTGGAGCTGGAGGTCCCGCCACAGCCGTCAAAGGTCATAGCCCTCTGTGAATTATGCCAGGAGAGCTGCATCCAGCGAGCAGAGGAGAAGATCTGCCCTGCCTGCCGGGAGCCCCCGGCTGCAGAACAATCATTTGCCAGGATGAAAAGCCACCCGGAGCGCGATATACGATGCCTGCAAAGCTAGCCCCAGAGAAATCCCCGGTCCCTTTTGACCCCCCCTGTCCTGGGCCAAGATCGGGAGAGAAATGGCACTGCCGGCGGGAAGGTCAAAATGAAATTTGAAAGGTGAGTGACTTTGAGAGAAAGCTGGCACGCCGACAGGATCGAGGAGCGCCGGAGCTACTGGAGAGAGGAGCGGCTGGAGCCCGGGAAAACCTTTCGCAAAGAGCGGTGCATCGAGATTGAGGGCCAGGATCGACGGGAGGTGGAGGTGGACGTGGCCGCGGAAGTGAGCATTAGCATCCGGCTAAACGGAGAGACGGTGGCCACCCTTTCCCCCCTGCCCGGCCTTCTCAGGGAAATGGCAGTGGGATTCCTGATCTGCGAAGGGCTGGTGGACTGCCCGGAGGACATACTCTCGGCGGAGGTGGGAGAAGACGACATCGACTGCTGGAGCCTGGACCGCGAGGAGGGGGACGGATGGCTGTGCCAGTGTCGAGCCTGCGGCTCCGGGCCTCTTGCTGAAAAGCCGGGCTGGCCTGGCTGGGCGAACCGGGATACAAAAATGAAGGCGTCCGTGCTCCTGGGGGTGGTGGACCAGCTAAACTCCAAAGCCCTGCTGTGGCGGAGGACCGGGGCCACCCACATGGCCATGATCTGCAATGCCGACGGCCGGATTCTGGCCGCCTGTGAGGATGTGAGCAGGTCCTGCGCGGTGGACAAGACGGTTGGCTCCGCCCTTCTCTCCCGGGTGGATCTCTCCCGCTGTGCCCTCGTAACCAGCGGCAGGCTCTCCAGGGCCATGGTGGCCAAGGCCTTCTTCGCCGGTTTTCCCATCGTTGTTAGCAAGGCCGCCCCCCTGGAGTCGGGAATCGACCTGGCGAGAAGGGTGGGCATGACCCTGGTGGCCTTCGCCCGTCCGCCCCGTCTCTACGTCTATGCCGGCGAGGAGAGGATCATCGACCAGGAATAACCGGCCATAGCTAGCCGGCTCTGATAGGCCGGCCCCCTAGCCGGGCCCTGATGCCAGGAGTCGATAGTCGGCCCGATGGCGAGCGCCGCTGGGGCTATTGGTTCCACGGCCAGCCTTCGCTGCCATGGTTCCCCCATCGTCCAGTCATTTGATTTTCATTGCCAATCGGCTGACGATTGATGCCAATCGTTGCCAATTGTTGCCGATCGCTGCCGATCATTTGCCCATGATCTTCCTCACTCGCTCCAGGATCTGCTTCATGGTGTGCTCATTGCTCTGTGTGAACGGGAAGGGAGAGGTGGTGAACGGCTGGAAATAGATGGGCACGTCGTCCAGGCGATAGAAGGTGCCGTCGCACTCCATGGCGTCGATCACCCCGGGAAGGACCACATCGGAGACCATGGTGGTCGGGCATGGCGCAATGTCAATGCAGGCCACGGGAATCTCAGCCAGATACTTCGCACATGCTGCCGGGAAGTGAGAGACTAGGTCGGCCGAGACGATCAAAGCCGCATCCACGTCTTTTTCCCGCAGCACGTCCACGGCGGTTAACTCGCCGGGATTGTAGCGAGGATAGCCCCGGGCGAAGTCCAGGCCGAAGGGATAGCCGTAGAGGTACGAGGCGATCTGGTTGAATCCGGCCACGTTGCAATGGCCGCGCAGGGCCCCTATGACGAACTTGGTGTGACTGTTCAACTCCTTGACCAGATTGAAGGCCAGCTCGGCGTTGCGGTGCTTGCCAAAAGAAGAGGCAATGCCCAGACCCACATAGATGACGCCGTAGTTGCAGTCCAGCATCATCTGCAGCATCTCCTCCATGAGAGAGATGGAGACTCCCGTCACCTCCTCAACTGACGGGTGAGGCCTCTGGCCGTGGAGAAGGGTGAGCAGAGCAGAGAGCAGCTCATAATCGGTGTTGGGCTTGAGCTGAATGTGCAGGTCGGAGTTCTTTGCAGTTAGCGATCTTCTGGGATCCACGGTGATTACCGTCCGGTCGAACCTGCCCCTCCGGGTCCAGTGGCCCCGGGGATATACGGCGTATCTGGACATGTGTCTGGGCATCGATTCCAGCGGATTGGAGCCCCAGTAGATGGCCAGATCGGACCTGATCTTGCTTTGACCGGCCGTGGCCCCCACCCGTCCTGCCTCCTGAATGCCCATGGCGGTAGGCCCGTGACAGACGGTGGAGTTGGAGTCCACCACCCCACCCAGGTGCTCCCCCAAATGCAGTCCGACTTCCATGGCCTCGCAGGAGGTTTCGCTGCCCATGAAGATCAGCGGCCGTTTGCTGCCGGCCAGTATCCCGGAAGCCCTGTGGACGGCCTCCTCCCAGGAGGCTGCCCTCTGCACTCCCCCTTCCATGATCAGGGGCTCCCGGATGCGGTGGACGCTTGCGATCTCCTGGAACTTGGCGTTTCCCATCTTGCAGGCGTTTTTCACCGTCAGGCCATCGGCGCATAGCTCCACCTGGATGTCGTCACAGGAAGCCCCACAGACCGGACAGATTATATTTTTAGATATCATTTCTTCTCCGGACGTAGAGGGTCTGCACCAGCTCTGCGGCGCTCAGGACCTCCTCCTGGGTCGATTCTATCAGCACCGAGCTTCCCTTGTAGAGGGGAGAGCCTGTGGAAAAGGTCTCCGGCTCCACCACCACATTGGCCCAGATGGCCCGGGGCATGAATACATGGCCGGGAAGGACACTGTCCCCGGGCAGGGCGTAGACTGCCACGCTATGCCGGCCATCTCTGGTGATCACCCTGACCCGATGGGGATAGTCCAGTCCCGCATAGTCCTCCCAGTTCATCTCGCAAACGGCGCACTCTTCTTTGTACTCCTCGGAGAGCTTGCTTCCACCCTTGGCCAGCATGCCCTCATCGATTGTACTTCCGGTATTGAGCAGAAACTCCCTCATGCTCTCGCAACCCCAAATACGTCTGTCAGGCTCAAAGATGTCGAGCTTTGCCTCCATCGGCTCACGCTCCTCGCTCCTGTGCACGGGCCAGGAGCACTCCTTTGGGATTCTTGCTGATGGCGTAGTCGCCGGCGAACCGGGCATAGGACCCGTCCAGATCTATCTCCCCCAACTTTGGATTTTCTTCCGGTCCTATCTCCCGAAAGCCGGGACCAAACTGCCGGATGGTGCCGCAGACGGCCACGGTTCCGCCGGTCATCTCCGCCCCCACTCCCCTGACCGCGTCTCCCCTCACCAGGATGGTGCCTCCGCTCTGGCGTATGGCGCAGAAGTTCTCGACGTTTCCTTTGACCGCTATCTGTCCGCCGGTCAATCCCCCACCAAGCTGGCTCCGGGCATGCCCCTCGATAACGATCCGGCCCCCGGACATCCCGCGCCAGCTTCCCCGGTAGGCACAGCCCACGTGATCGCCGGCGTTCCCCAGGATATGGAGGAGGCCGCCGGTCATCTCCATGCCCGCCCAGGAGCCCGCGTCTCCCCGGACGGTTATGGTGCCCCCGGCCATCTCTGAGCCCAGGTGCATGCCTGCTGACCCCCGAATCTCGATCTTTCCGGCGGTCATGCCCTGGCCGATGCGTTTCACCCGGGATACGTCGCCCTCTATTATGATCGAGGTCTCCCCGGGTAGACCGATTCCCGCCGCGTCGACATCAAAGAACCTGGAGAGGGGATGCTGATATTGACCCTGCCAGACCGGGAGGCTCTCGATCTGCTCTTGTAATTTGCCGGCCATGATCCCGGGGTTTATGACCTCGGCCTCGATCATGATGTCTATCTCGCCCGCAGGCTGGAGCAAAACTTCCCCCATC
>JAAEEW010000257.1 GCA_013415595.1 Methanosarcinales archaeon
CAACGACGCAGACGGGATCACCTCCGCCGGATTGATGTGCACCGCCCTGCACAGGGCGGGATTGCCCTTTCACGCCACCCTGGTCCCCCGGTTGGACGAGTCGGTGGTGGAGTCACTGGAAGGGCCAGTTATATTTTGCGACATGGGAAGCGGCCAACCGGACCTGATCTCCAGGGTGAAGGGAGAAGTCTACGTCCTGGACCATCACCGCCCTTTTGGCACCCTGAGCTGTCCCAGCCTCAATCCCCATCAGGTGGGAATCGACGGGGCCTTTGAACTCAGCGCCGCGGGGACGGTCTACTCCGTGGTGCGGCAGATGGGGGACAACGTAGACCTGGCCGGGCTGGCCCTGGTTGGTGCTCTCGGCGACAGGCAGACCCTGGCCGGCCCCAATCGAGACATCCTGGACGAGGCCATGCAGGCCGGGATCGTGGCCATCAGGCCGGGACTGAAGATGGCGGAGGACGGCCCGGTGGAGGAGGTTTTCGGCCGCAGCATTGAGCCGCTGCTGGACATCACCGGCGATCAGGCCCGGGTCAGGAGCTTCCTGGACGAGGTGGGAGTGAAGGGCCAGGTCCAGGACCTGCGGGGCGAGGAGCTCTCCCGGCTGTCCACAGCCCTGGTCCTGAAGCTGCTGATGCAGGGCAGCTTCGCCGCCGACACCATCGTCGGCGGGATGATCCGGCTGAAAAAAGAAGTGACGGGGAATGCCTTTGAGCTGGTGCAGATCCTGAACGCCTGCGGCAAGCTGGACCGCCCGGGACTGGGGCTGACCCTGTGCCTCCGGGACGAGAGCGCCCTGGAGGAGGGAAGACGAGTGGCCGCGGAGTACAGACAATCCCTGCTCACGGAGCTGAAGAGCCTGCGAGAAGACCACCGGGAGATGCCGCACATCAGATATCTCCTGGCCAGGGACCTGAAGGCCGGGGGAGTGGTGGCGGGCATGGGAATTCGCTACCTGTTCCCGGACCGGCCCATGATAGTTCTCAATCATAAAGACGACGTGGTGAAGATCTCGGCCCGGGGGAACAAGCCCCTGGTGAACGCCGGGCTGGACCTGTCCGCGGCCCTGAGAACCGCCGCCGAGTCGGTGGGCGGGGCAGGCGGCGGCCACACCATAGCCAGTGGAGCTGCCATCCCTCCAGGCACCGAGGAGAAGTTCCTGGAGCAGGTGGACCGGATGGTTGGGGAGCAGCTCGGCAGCAGGGGCAAAGACTGATGCGCGGCAAGCTCCTCTTCTTTGGGGAGAAGGTCGAGGACCTGGCCCGCGCCCTGGAGCCGGACAACCTGGAGGGCATGACCATGAAGGTCGACCAGGGATGTCTGACCATCGAGTACAGAGCGCGGAAGATGGGCACCCTTCTCTCGACGACTGACGATATTTTGATGAACATAAAGATAGCTGAAGAGGCCCTGGCCTCTTCGGAGGATGTATGAAGTTTCACTTGGAGGCCGGCTTCCGGCTCAGCGCCGACGCAGCTAAAGCCCGGGAAGCGCTGGCCGAGTTCTTCGCGGGCGCCGGGGAGATCATCCAGAAGGGCGCCCCGGAAGGCCACGGCGCAAAGATAGAGAGCTGGCAGCTTGCCGGCAACAGGATCGACCTGGTGGTGGACAGCGACCGGTACGTCCGGGCTCATGACGCCGTCCTGAGGCTGAGAAAGCCCCTGTCCGAGCTGCTGGGGAAGAAGTATCGCATTGGAGTCCGGGGAATAGACGTCTCTAAATTTGAGATCGCCGTCGACTCAGACCGCCCCATAGCCCACAAGATCCCCTACGTGCGGAGCACCAGCTACCAGGACGGGATCCTGAACCTGGAGCTGGACGTGGGAGAGGGGGAGATGAAGATCGGGGAGTCGGAGCTGGTCAACCGCATTCCGGACCGCATCATCAACCTCCTGGAGGAGAAGTTCCGGGACTACGGAGGCAAGAGCGAGCACTGGGAGCTGCTCTGGGAGAGCCCGGCGCGCGAGCCCCGGTCCCAAAAGGACCCCACCGAGGAGATGCTTCGCGCCAACTGGATCAAGCACGGCTCCAGCCGGGGCCAGTGGATCTACGGACCTGAAGGCACACACATCTTTCGCACCTTCGAGAAGATGGTGCTGGAGGAGATACTGCGGCCCCTCGAGTACCGGGAGATGATATTTCCCAAGCTGGACACCTGGGATGTGTGGAAGAAGAGCGGCCACGCCCAGGGCGTCTACCCGGAGATCTACTTCGTCTGCCCCCCCAAGACCCGCGATCCGGCATTCTGGGAAGAGGTGATGGACTACTACAAGGTCACCCACGAGGTGCCTTTAGAGCTGGTCAAGGAGAAGATCGACAACCCCATCGGGGGAATGTGCTACGCCCAGTGCCCCACCTTCTGGGGCTTCCTGCAGGGCACAACGCTTCCCAGCGACGAGCTGCCGGTGAAGGTCTTCGACCGCTCCGGAACCAGCCACCGCTACGAGTCCGGGGGCATCCACGGCATCGAGCGGGTGGACGAGTTCCACCGCATCGAGATCGTGTGGCTGGGGACCAGAGAGCAGGTGCTGGAGGAAGCGGAAAGGCTGAAGGAGTGCTACAAGAGGATATTCGAGGAGATCCTGGAGCTGCGCTGGAGGATGGCCTGGGTCACCCCCTGGTTCATGGCCCAGGAGGGCAAGACCGGACTGTCCGAGATGCAGGGCGCGGGAACGGTGGACTACGAGGCCCTGCTCCCCTACAGCGGCAACTGGATCGAGTTCCAGAACCTGAGCGTCAACGGCGAGAAGTACCCCCGGGGCTTCACCGTGAAGTCCCAGAAGGGCGAGACTCTGTGGTCCGGCTGCAGCGGGGTGGGCCTGGAGCGCTGGGCCAGCGCCTTCCTGGCCCAGAAGGGCCTGGACCCGGAGAACTGGCCGGAGGCCTTCAGGGAGAGATGCGGGGAGATGCCCCGGGGCATCAGGTTCCTGTGAGGAGAGGGCCCGGCCGGACTCCCCCCGGCACCACAAATTTTCAGGCCAGCCGTCTGTCTTTGACGGCAATTTTTTGTTTTATCGGCGTTTAATTGAGCTAATTACTATTAATACTATTTTTATTAAAAATTGTTGGATCTGGGAAAAATTGAAAAGAACCAAGGGAGCATAGAGTAGGGGTGAGGTGGGAATATGAGATTCCTTTCGCCCCCTGGATTCTTCGTCTTTCTGACGCTATGCATATTGATTCTTTCAGGAGCCGGAGCAGCGCAGAGCGTAACCCCCGAGAAGAGGGTGGGCTACACCTACAGCCCGGCAGTGGTGATGATCAAGTCCGAGTTCATCGGCGACCTGGTGAACGACGACGGCGAGTCCATGATCTATCTGAGCATCTACAACGGCACGGAGGACTATCCCATGAAGATCCCCCAGTTCAGCACCGGGGGACTGGGCTCCGGCTTCATCATCAGCAATGACGGCTACATCGTGACCAATGCCCACGTGGTGGAGAAGACCGAAGAGGAGATCAGGGCGGACTACGCCCTGCAGGCTGTGGCCTGGGCCATCGAGGAGTTCCCGCCCATCTTTGCAGCCAGCGGAGACGATCCGTATCCGGAGACGGTCGAGGACGTGCAGGAGCTCTATGAGCAGTTCCTGTCCTACGATCTGGACTACGTGACCGAGATCCGGGTGTATTTCGGCAATCCGGGCCGCAGCGCAGAGCAGGCCGGCCACCAGGCGGAGGTGAGGAAGATAAGCCCCCAGAAGATCTGGATGGGCTCTGCAGACCACAAGTACCGCTCGGGCAAGGACCTGGCCATAATCAAGATCGAGGGCTTCTCCCAGCTTCCCACGGTCCGGCTGGGCGACTCGTCCCGGGTGGAGGTGGGGGATAAGGTCATCGCCATCGGATTTCCCGGGCTGACCATGTCCTGGGAGAACGTGGTCCTGTCCAGGGAGACGGACTACGTGCCCACGGTCACCTCAGGCATAATCAGCGCCAAGAAGAAGCTCCCCGACGGATCGGACGTCTTCCAGACCGACGCGGCCATCTACCACGGCAACAGCGGCGGCCCGGCCTTCAACGAGGACGGGGAGGTGGTGGGAATAACCACTTTTGGCTCAGGAAAATATCTGTCCTCCGGGGAATGGATGGACGTGCTGGGCTACGACTTCCTGATCCCCATCAACGTGGCCAAGAGCTTCATCCAGGAGCTCAACATCAACACCACGGTCAGCGCCGCCTCCGGCCACTTCCAGCGGGGGCTGGAGAGCTACTGGAGCAAGAATTACACGGCGGCGGAGGAGGAGTTCGGCAAAATCTACTCCCTGGACCCCAACAACGCCTACGCCGGGGAGTACGCTCGAATGGCCCGCCTGAGGTAGGGCTAGGGACCAGTGGAGGAAAGGAAGGAGATCAATGGCCGGCTACAACCGGATGGCGGAGTCGGAACTGATGGATCGGGCAGCCAGAGCCGGTTCTCTGCTGCGGTGCTGTGAGATCTGTCCCCGGCGATGCCGGGTCAACCGGCTGCAGGGGGAGCGGGGCTGCTGCCGGGGCGGCCGGCTGGCCCGGGTCTACAGCGCCGCCCCCCACTTCGGCGAGGAGCCGCCGCTGGTGGGAAGCTGCGGCTCGGGGACCATATTTCTATCCGGCTGCAACCTGTCCTGCGTCTTTTGCCAGAACTACGAGATCAGCCAGATGGACCAGGGATCGGACCTGGAGCCGGACCGGCTGGCCGACCTCATGATCCGCCTGCAGGACCTGGGATGCCACAACATCAACTTCGTCACTCCCACCCACTACGTGCCCCAGATCCTGGAGGCCCTGGTCCCGGCCAGGGAGAGGGGCCTGGAGGTCCCCCTGGTCTACAACAGCGGGGGCTACGACTCGGTGGAGACCCTGCGCCTGCTGGAGGGGATCTTCGACATCTACATGCCCGACGCCAAGTACGGGTCCGACCAGATGGCCCTGAAGTACTCCCGGGCCCCCGGCTACGTGGCGACGATGAAGGCGGCCATAGAGGAGATGCACCGCCAGGTGGGCGACCTGGTGATCGAAGACGGAATAGCAGTCCGGGGCCTCCTGGTCCGCCACCTGGTTCTCCCCGGCGGCCTGGCCGGGACGGAGGAGGTGGTCCGGTTCCTGGCCGGGCTATCCAGGAAGACCTACCTGAACGTCATGGCCCAGTACCGACCGGAGCACCAGGCCTGTCAGCACCCGGAGCTGGACCGGCGGATCACCACGAAAGAGCACTATGCTGCGGTGCAGATGGCCATCTACGCCGGCCTGACCAGGGGACTGACAATCTATTAATATGCTGTAAAACCCCTCTTTAAAGGTTGAAGCCATTCGAGTTCCTGGAGCACACTGCCGATGTCAAGTTCAGAGCCTTTGGCCTGACGCCGGAGGAGATGCTCGGCAATGCCGCCCTGGCCATGTTCAACGCCATGATCGACACCTCAAAGGTCCGGGAGGAGAGGGTGTGGGAGGTAGACCTGTCTGGGCCAGACCTGGAGCAACTGGCCTACAGCTGGCTGTCGGAGCTGGTCTACCTCTTCGACGTAGAGGTGGCGGTCTTCTCCAGGTTTGAGGTGCACCTGGTGCAGTCGGAGAGTGAATGGAAGCTCCATGCCCGGATCTTTGGCGAAGAGATAGACGGCCGGAGACATGCCTTCGAATGCCAGGTGAAGGCGGTGACCCTCCACCAGTTTGAGGTCAGCCACAACGACCACTGGACCATGCAGACAATTCTGGACGTGTAAGGTGATTTTATGCTCAACAAGGTAAATGACTACATCTTCGAGGTGCCTATTGACTTTCGCCAGGGAATGAGGGTCCCCGGGCGGATCTTCATCTCCCAGGACCTGCTGAACATGGTGGAGTCGGGGACCATCGACCAGGTGGCAAACGTGGCCACCCTTCCCGGCATCGCCAAGTACTCCATGGCCATGCCCGACGCCCACCTGGGGTACGGCTTTCCCATCGGCGGGGTGGCCGCCTTCCGGGAGGAGGACGGGGTGATAAGCCCCGGCGGGGTGGGATTCGATATCAACTGCGGGGTCAGGCTGCTGCGCTCAGAGCTCCTGGCCAGGGACGTCTTCCCGGAGGTGCCCCTCCTGGTGGAGTCCCTGTTCAAGGACATACCCTCCGGCCTAGGCTCCAAGAGCCGGCTGCACGTCTCCGACCAGGAGCTCACCGAGGCCTTCCTGGCCGGCGCCGGCTGGGCGGTGGAGCAGGGCTACGGGGTGCAGGCCGACCTGGAGCACTGCGAGGAGAACGGCTGCCTGGCGGGCGCCGATCCCTCCCAGGTCAGCGACAAGGCCCGGAAGCGGGGCCGGCCCCAGTTCGGAACCCTGGGGAGCGGCAACCACTTCCTGGAGATTCAGAGGGTAGAGAAGATCTACGACCCCGATGTGGCCAGACAGTTCGGGCTCTTCGAGGGCCAGATCACGGTCATGATCCACTGCGGGTCCCGGGGGGCGGGTCACCAGATCTGCACCGACCACCTGCAGGTGCTGAGCCAGGCGGTGCGCAAGTACGGCATCGACCTGCCGGACAGGCAACTGGCCTGCGCCCCCCTGGGAACGCCGGAGGCCAACCGCTACTTCGGGGCCATGGCCGCGGCGGCCAACTACGCCTGGGCCAACCGGCAGATCATCTCCCACTGGACCAGGGAGGTCTTCTCCAAGTACTTCGGCGAGGTCAGGATGGACCTGGTCTACGACGTGGCCCACAACGTGGCCAAGATCGAGGAGCACGACGTGGACGGATCCCGGAAGAAGCTCTACGTCCACCGCAAGGGAGCGACCCGGGCCTTCGGGCCGTCCCGGGAGGAGGTCCCCCTGGCTTACCGGAGCGTGGGCCAGCCGGTCCTGATCCCGGGGAGCATGGGCACCCCCTCCTACGTCCTGTGCGGCCAGGACCGGGCCCTGGACCTCACCTTCGGCAGCGCCTGCCACGGCTCGGGGAGGATCATGAGCCGCACCCAGGCCAAGAAGACCTTCCAGGGCAAGCAGGTCAAGGCCAACCTGTTGAAGAAGGGCATCCGGGTCATGGCCGCCGAGCCGGCCATCCTGGCCGAGGAGGCCCCGGAGGTCTACAAGCCCAGCCGCGAGGTGGTGGACGTGGTCCACAACCTGGGAATAGCCACCAAGGTGGCCCAGCTGGTCCCCCTGGGAGTGTCCAAGGGATAGGGTGCGAATGGAGCTGCAAGTCGTCCTGGTGGAGCCCCTCTACGACGGGAATGTGGGGTCGGTGGCCCGGGCCATGAAGAACTTCGGGTTCAGGAGACTGGTCCTGGTGAAGCCCTGCCGCATCGGGGACTTCGGGCTGGCCATGGCCTCCCACGCCCGGGACGTGCTGGAGGAGGCCAGAGTGGTCTTTACGGTGGAGGACGCAGTGGCCGGGGCCAACCTGGTGGTGGGCACCACCGGCAAGCTGCCCGGCGACCAGCCCCGGCACCTGAAGCTGCATCTCAGGGTGCCTCACCTCACTCCTGCACAGCTGGCCTCCAGGCTCCGGGATAAGGAGGGAACGGTGGCCCTGCTCCTGGGAAGGGAGGACTGGGGGCTCACCAGGACGGAGCTGGAGATCTGCGACATGGTGGTCTCCATCCCCACCTCCCCCCGGTATCCCATAATGAACCTCTCCCACGCGGCCACGGTGCTGCTCTACGAGCTGGGGCAGCTCCCCCCGGGAAAGGTCAGGCTGGCCGGGCGGGAGAACCTGGAGAGGGTCTATAAAAGAGCTGATGCCCTGCTGGCGGCCGCCTCCTATCCGGAGCACAAAATAGTCTACGTGAGCGTTATGCTGCGCCGCATCCTGGGCCGGGCACAGCTCACCGACCGGGAGGCCAATACCCTGCTTGGAATATTCAAGCACGTCCTTTGGAAATTAGATAAAAATCAGCAGGAGAGCTTGGCCGGCGAGGGTGGGGAAGGGGTCCCCTCGAAAGATCCTGTGGTCGAGAATTAAAGCTCCCAGGCAGCTACCACCTTTTCCACGTTCACGTAGTCCCTTCTTCCGTTGTGCTCCAGCACCAGGACCCCATCTGCGCTCCCCACCAGCCGCCCCCGCAGCCGCTCGCCAGGGCCGCCTCCGAAGACGCCCAAAATTAGAAAAAATAAATCTAAATTAAAATCTACTTGATTAAATCCTATTTACTGGAGACATATCCCCTTGATTACCGCCGGGGAGAGGGGAAAATTATACCATTATCACCGGATACATATTACCGTGATCCTATGAATCCCCGCCCCGTCGCCCGGTGCCCATCCCCATGGCTGACCCGGGCCATGAGCCTGGCCCTGGCCGTGACCCTGATCCTGGTCGTCCCCTTCCTCAGCGGCTGCCTGGACCAGGGCCCTGCCGGAGAGCCGCCAGGGATCCCGATGCGAACGGCAGAGGCCAGGAACTACTCCCAGCCCCTGGGCCCCTACCAGGTGAGCTTCTCCACCCCCTACCAGCACCGGCTGATGGCCAGCGGCCCCATCACTGCCCGGGAGGGGCCGACCGGGGAGGTGGAGGTCGAAGGCTACCTGCTGGAGCTGGACGGCGGCCGGACCAGGATCGAGATCTACGACTGCTCCGGCCGGGAGGCGGACGCCAGCCCCCTGGAGATGAGAAGGCTGATGGAGGAGACGGCCAGGGCCAGACAGGTGACCGGGCTGGAGATCTCCCCCCGCCAGATCGACGGCCGGGAGGGGGTGCAAGCAACGGGAATTTCCCAGGGAGAGAAGGTCCGCCTGGCCCTCTACCTCCAGGAGGCCGTGGACAGACACGGCTACGCCCCGGGCTGCCAGAAGGTGGTGATCCAGTCCACAGGGACCGGGGAGGAGATGGAGAGCCTGCAAAGCTCCATCCAGGTGCGTCTGCGGCACTGAGGTGGACGGAAGAGGGGATGGGGACTGTTCCCGCCGGCCGCAGTTGGCTGCCAGGAGGCCGCCCTCAGGCCCGGCGGGCGTTCTTGATGGCCTCTTCCACCTTCTCCCGGATGATGTAGCCCGCTTTATGCAAAATGGTGTCCCCCACCTCCATATCCCGCTCCATGCTGGCGGTGCAGGGGTAGGCGTGGTGGGCCTCGGAGATCCTCTCCCTCAGATCCTCCTGGTCCGCCTCCAGACCCAGCAGGCGCTTGGCCACGAACCAGGTGGAGCCGCAGGGAGCGCTGCGAATGACGTTGGCCGCCAGGATGGTCTCCTTGCCCTCCCGGCTCCTTTGCAGCACCACGTCCAGCTCCGGCTCCCCGATCATGGCCCTGTTCAGGAAGGCGGCGATGAGGGGCTTCTCAGGGCTGGGCCGCATGGCGCAAAAGGGCTTGGCGAAGTCGGCCTCCATGCCCAGCTCCACGGCCTTCTCCTCGATCTGCTTTCGCAGGCCTAGAGGCATCTCCTGGGGACGCTCCGAGCAGCCCACCAGGGCTCTGTATCCGGCCTCCTTCAGCAGAGGCAGCATGCCGTAGAGTATGTCCGGATGAACGTTGATGACCACCGCCACGTCTGCAGGGGGAACGGCGGGGAGATAGGGATCCACGTCCTCCAGGAAGTCGCCCAGGCCGTCGGGATCGGGCATCTCCACGATGGCCACCAGGTCCCCGGCGGCGCTGTACTTTCCGGTCCGGCACTGGGTGCAGGCCTCGCCACAGGATATGCAAAAGCCGGAGTAGTTGATCAGGTTCCCGACCACCCTCTGGCCAAACTCGCCGTGGTAAAAGACTACGATCTTCAATTGATCAGCTCGCTTCGGATTATTATAGCTCAAACGATATTTAACGATTTGGTGAAATGCGGCACACCGGCCAGGGGCGAAAAGGCAGCATCCCGGGGACGGCCACCGGCCGGCACTGGCAGCAAAAAGGGGGCGAAAACGGGCCCCTGCCGGACCCGTCAAGTCGCAGTACCCTTTCTCATCCGATAGCTGTTAAGCCCGTAGATCAGGGCCCCAAATCCCAGGCTGGCGGAGATCAGCCCGATCAGCCCACCCAGGAAGGGCAGGGCAAAGAGCACGTTTAGCACCACGAAGCCCAGCACGTACAGGGCCATATCGCTGATGGTGAGGTTGAACCGCTGGCCCAGCCACCGCCCCAGCACGAAGGCGACGAAGACCCCGGAGAGCATGAAGGTCCCCATCCAGGCCAGGATCATCAGCCCGGCCAGGGGCATCCCGATTACCGTTGCCGCCACGAAGACCATGAGCACCAGGGAGAGCACCAGGACGGCGAAGCCCACCAGCCCCCTGGTGACCACAGCGGGCCTGAGCTCTCCCTCCAGGGCCTGGAAGACGGCGGGAAACAGCCGCAGCAGAATCAGTCCCACGATCAAGAATCCCAGGGCTACGATCCAGGGAAATACGTCCGGTCCCCGGTCCTCTCGCTTTTGATCTTCGTACTGCTGAAACACCACCGATCCCGCAGTTCCCGAGTTGTTGAACTGCTCGGCGGAGACGCTCAGAGTCCCCTCCACCGATCCAGCATTCCTGACGCTGCCCCCGGCGATGAAGGCGTCCATGCCCACGCTGGACTGGGGGCCCAGGTCCACCTGCCCGCCGGCGAGGAGTGCGTTTCTGCCCACCATCCGGTTAACCTGGACGTTTCCGCCCAGAGCGACCACCTTGCCCCCCACGTCCGAGTTCACGACCACGTTCCCGGCCAGGGCGATCAGATCCCCGGCTATGGGAGCGTTTACGTTGACATCTCCGCCGGCGACGATGACGCTATCCACCGGGGCGTTGATGAAGACGGTTCCGCCGCCGGCCACCACGTCGTCGTCCACCGGCTCGGTCACCATTATAGTGTCTCCCCCAAAGAACTTCAATCCCTGGGCGCCGGAGGAGAGAAGGAGCGCTGCCAGAAATATTAAAGTGAATAATTTCATCCAAAATCCCCTTACATAGTTCGCTTCACATCAATATATAAGTTATCTATTTCTTGAAATTGAATCTGTCCTGGCCGGGGAATGGGGAAAAGAGATGAAGGGAGCACCGAAGCGTCCGGCCCTCGATAGGGTAATGTAGGCAAAAGGCTCAAAGATCGATCCATGCCCTCCCCAGACAGGTCGCCCGAGCTGCTGGCTCCCGCCGGATCCATGGAGGCCCTGAAGGCGGCGGTAGCTGCCGGGGCCGATGCCGTCTACCTGAGCGGCAAGCGGTTTGGAGCCCGGCGGTTCGCGGCCAACTTCGAGCTGCCGGAGCTGGAGCAGGCGTTGGACTATGCCCACGCCCGGGGGGTGCGGGTCTACGTGACCGTCAACACCCTGATGCACGACCGGGAGCTATCAGAGGTGGCAGGGTACCTGGTGGAGCTGTACCGGATGGGGGCAGACGCCGTCCTGGTCCAGGACCCGGGGGTGGCCGCCCTGGCCAGAGAGCTGGTGCCGGAGCTGGAGCTTCACGCCTCCACCCAGATGCCCATCCACCATGCCCCGGGGATCTCCTGGGCGGCGGCCCGGGGATTCAAGCGGGCGGTCCTGGCCCGGGAGCTCTCCCTGGCGGAGATCGAGGCCCTGGCCCCCACCGCCCGGGATCTGGGAGTGGGGCTGGAGGCCTTCGTCCACGGAGCGCTGTGCTACTGCTTCTCCGGCCAGTGCCTGCTCTCCTCGGTAATGGGAGGGCGGAGCGGAAACCGGGGCATGTGCGCCCAGCCCTGTCGCAAGCCCTACGCCCTGATGAGAGGCGAGCAAGACCCGTTCGGACAGCCCGGGGACCTGCAGACGGTCCGCCTCCCCTGCCGCTACCTTCTCTCCACCAGAGACCTGTGCCTCTATCCCGCCCTGGACCGGGTGGCCGCCAGCCCCCTCCAGGCCCTCAAGATCGAGGGCAGGATGAGGTCCCCGGAGTACGTGGCCCTGGTGGTCTCCATCTACCGCCGGGCTCTGGACCGCCTGGCCGCCGGAGAGGACTGGTCCCCGGACAGAAGGGACCTGCTGGACCTGGCCCTGGCCTTCAACCGGGAGTTCACCGGGGGATACCTGCTGGGGGAGAAGGGGGCGGAGCTGATGGGCCGGGATCTGCCGGACAACCGGGGAGTGCTCCTGGGAGTGGTGGAGCACTGCGACCCCTGGAGGGGAGTGGCCACGGTGAAGATGGCGGGAGACCTCAGGCCAGAGGTCGGCGACGGGCTGGTCTTTCGCACCCGGGAGGAGCAGGGGCTGGTGGTGCACAGGTCGGCGAAGGTGGAGGGAGACCGGGCCCTGCTGCCGGTGAAGGGAGAGGTCCCCCGGGGAACCAGGGTGATGGTCACCAGAAGGGCGAAGCTGGGGGAGCGGGCGAGACGCATCATGGAAAGCTCCCGCCAGATCCCCCTGGACCTGCAGATCTCCTGGCAGGACGCCGTCCCCCTGGCCAGGGCCGCCTTCCCCGGACCTGGGGGCCGGCTGGAGGTGGAGGTGAGCGGCCGGAGGATGGCCCCGGCGGTGAGGCGCCCCCTCGCCGGCCAGCAGATCGAGGCTCAGCTCCGGCGAACCGGGGGCACCCCCTTCTTCATCCGCCGCCTGGATATGAGCTACCCCGGTGGTCTCTACGCCACCCTGGGCGAACTGAACCAGCTCCGGCGAGACATTCTGGCCGCGGCGGAGGATAGTTTGCTTCAGGCCTCCAGACCGGACCGGGCATCGGTGGCAAAAGCCCATGCCCGCCTGGAGGAGCTGAGGGCAGAGCTGGACTGCCCCCTCTCCGGAGAGGTGACGGCCCGGGAGAATGCCCCCTATGAGCTGACGGCCTGCGTGGACAGCCTGGAGGGGGTGGAGGGGGCCCTGGAAGGGGGATGCGACCGCATCTGCCTGGAGCCCCGTCTTGGCGCTCTCGCAGACCCGGGCTACCAGAAGAGGCTGCAGGAGCTGCTGCAGGAAGCGGCCGGGCTATGCCGGGGACGGGCCATCCTGGCCTGGAAGTGGCCCCGCCTGACCGGGAAGGACTTCCTGGACCTGGCCTTCCCCCTGCTGCCCGGGGCGGGAGTGGCGGAGGTGGTGGTGGAGAGCCTGGGGCTGGCAGAGGCCATCCTGGCCGCCTGTCCCGGCCTGGTGGTGTCCGGATCGGCAGGACTGAACGTCTGGAACCACCGCACCGTCCGCCAGCTGAGGGAGATGAGGCGCCTCACCCTATCCCCGGAGCTCTCCGCAGAGCAAATCGCCGTCCTGGCCGCCCGCTCCCGGGGACCCCGGGCCCCCGGCCTGGAGATCCTGGCCCAGGGCAGCCTGGAGGTGATGGTGACTAAAGACCGCCTGCTGGACCTGGTGGGGGGCGCCCCGGCTCCCTTCAATGCCATCCGGGACGCCAGGGGGATCTTCCCCGTCTATCAGGACGACCAGGGCCTGACCCACAGCCTCAACTCCAGAGAGACCTGCCTCATCGACCACCTGCCGCGAATCCTGGAGATGGGGGTGCATGCTGTGGCCATCGACGCCCGGAACCGGGGATGCCGCTACCCCCGGGAGATGGCCGGCATCTACCGGGAGGGCCTGCAGCGAGCGCAGGAGGCCGATGGCTCGACCAGGGCCCAGCTGGAGGATCTCAAGGAGAGGGCGGCCCGGATTTCCCTCGGCGGGATTACCGCCGGCCACTTCCTGCGCGGGGTCGCCGAGTAGCCAGGGCCCTGATCTTTTTGTGATTCCATGGTCCCCGCCTGACAGCCTCCGGGAGTTCTGCCCACCCTCGCCCGGGCTCCGGGTCCCCAAAAATTCCCCTATTCCTGGACGGCCAGCCCCATCTGCTCGGCGGTGATCAGGTAGAAGCTGGCCAGGCCGCGCCAGGGCTTCCACCGGGAAGCGATCTCCCGGGCCTCTGCGCCGGTGATCCCGGCCCCCTGCCGGTAGTAGCGGGAGATGCACCTTCGCACCCCCAGGTCGTCTGCAGGAATGGAGTCAAAACGCCTCATCCCCCGCACCATGGTCAGCTCCGCCGTCCATACCCCGATCCCCCGCATCCGGCTCAGCCGGGCGATGACCTCCCGGTCGTCCAGGGCCGCCAGGGATTCCAGGTCCAGGCGGCCCCGGGCTATCTCCCTGGAGACGCCGATGATGTACTCTCCTTTTCGCAGGGAAAGACCGCATCCCCGCAGGTCCTCCGGCCGGGCCGCGGCCAGGTCCCGGGGCTCGGGAAAGGCGTAATAGGTCTTGCCGTCCAGGGTCAGGGTCCGGCCAAAGGCCCGGACCAGGCGCATTTGCAGGTTTCGGGCCACCCGGATGGAGATCTGCTGCTCGACGATGGAGGTGATCAGGGCCTCGTAGACGGTGGGGGTGGTGGGGCTGTGCAAGCCCCGCATCTGACTGACCAGCCCGGACATGACCGGGTCGCGTTCCGCCACCTGGTAAAATGGCAGGAGGTCCAGGCCCATGTTCAACAGGCCCTCCACCCGGGCCCGGGCGGAGGGCAAGTCGGACTCCTGCAGCGGTCCGTCGGAGTGAAGCTCTGCCTGCAGCAGGGGACTGTCCACCGTGCCCCGGGAGTTGATGACGGCCAGCATCAGCTTTCCGCCCGACCGTATCAGCTGCCACAGCCGGCCGTCCTGGTATCTCTGGATCTGGGGGTCGCCCCCGGCAAATATGCTGGCGGAGAGGTGAAAGTCGAAGGGGGATGCAGGGCGAATGGCAATCTTCATGGGAACTGGGACCTCCCCGGAAGGGCCATTTCACGCACCCGGACAAAAAAGTCGCCCCTTGACCGCCCCTCAGAGTGGCAGGCGTCCCCGGGGCTATGCCGGCCAGATCCGGGG
>JAAEEW010000258.1 GCA_013415595.1 Methanosarcinales archaeon
AGGTGGAGAAGGCAGTGATCACCGTGCCCGCCTACTTCAACGACAATCAGAGACAGGCTACCAAGGACGCTGGTACCATAGCCGGGCTGGAGGTAGTGAGGATAATCAACGAGCCGACGGCAGCGGCTCTGGCCTACGGCCTAGATAAGAAAGGGGAACAGTTGATCATGGTCTTCGACCTGGGCGGCGGGACCCTGGATGTGACCATCATGGAGATCGGCGAAGGGGTCTTCGAGGTCAAGTCCACCAGCGGCGACACCCAGCTGGGCGGCCGGGACATGGACGAGCGGCTGATGGCCTACGTCCTGGACAAGTTCAGGCAGGAATCGGGAGTGGATCTGCGCAACGACCCCATGGCCATGCAGAGGCTGCGGGAGGCGGTGGAGGTGGCCAAGATCGAGCTATCCTCGGTATTGCAGACCAACCTCAACCTGCCCTACATCACCGCCGACGCCAGCGGGCCCAAGCACCTGACCATGACCATATCCCGGTCCAAGCTGGAAGAGCTGGTGCAAGACGTCCTGGAGAGGTGCCGCAACCCCATGATGCAGGCCCTCAACGACTCCAAACTGCAGAAGGACGGCATCGACCGGGTGATTCTGGTGGGCGGCCCGACCAGGATGCCTGTGGTCCAGGACTTCGTGAAGAAGGTCCTCGGCAAGGAGATCGAGAGGGGCGTGGACCCCATGGAGTGCGTGGCCATGGGCGCTGCCATCCAGGCCGGCGTCCTGGGCGGAGAGGTCAAGGACATCCTCCTCCTGGACGTAACTCCCCTGAGCCTGGGCGTGGAGACCCTGGGCGGGATCACCACCAAGCTGATCGACAGGAACACCACCATACCCACCCGCAATAGCCAGGTATTCACCACGGCGGCAGACAACCAGACCAGCGTGGAGATCAACGTGCTGCAGGGCGAGCGCCAGTTCTCCAGGGACAACGTCTCCCTGGGCCGGTTCACCCTGATGGGCATACCGCCCGCACCCCGGGGCATACCCCAGATCGAGGTGACCTTCGATATCGACGCCAACGGCATAATTCACGTATCGGCCAAGGACCGGGCCACCGGGAAGGAGCAGAGGATCACCATTACCGCTCCCCACAAGCTCTCCAAGGATGATATCGATCAGAAGGTCCGGGATGCAGAGAGGTACGCCCAGGAGGACGCCAAGCGCCGGGAGGAGGTTGAAGCCCGGAACCAGGCGGACACCCTGGCCTACACCTCGGAGAAGATGCTCAAGGAGGCTGGAGACGTGGCCACTCCCGAGCAGAAGGAGAAGATCGAGAAGGCCATCGCCGAGCTGAAAGAGGCCCTGGCGGGCACGGACATTCAGGCCATCAAGTCCAAGACCGAGGCCCTGCAGACCGCGGTCTACGACCTGTCTGCAGCCATGTACCAGCGGGCGGCTCAGCAGCAACAGCAAGCCCAGGGCGGCCAATCCGGAGCGGCCGGTGGGTCGGATGCCGGCTCCGGATCCGGCGAGTCAGGGGTCTACGACGCGGACTACGAGGTCGTAAACGAGGACAGGAAGTAGACGGACCTCGAGCTGCTGGAGAGTTTGGGACATGCCGGAGAAGAGAGACTACTACGATGTGCTGGGCGTCAGCAAGGAGGCCTCGGAGAAGGATATCAAGAGCGCTTACCGCAAGCTGGCCATGACCTATCATCCCGACCGTTCGGACGCTCCGGACGCGGAGGAGAAGTTCAAGGAGGTATCCGAGGCCTATGCCGTCCTCTCAGACGCCAACAAGCGCAAGCAGTACGACCAGTTCGGCCACTCCGGCATATCCGACCGCTACTCCCAGGAGGACCTGTTCCGGGGCGTGGACTTCGAGGACCTGCTCCGGGGATTTGGATTTGGCGGAGGACGGAGCGGAGGGATGGGCGGCGACCTCTTCGACATGATCTTCGGCGGCCGGGGACGGGGGCCGGCCAAGGGAAGCGACCTGCGCTACGACCTGTCCATCACCCTGGAGGAGGCGGCCCGGGGAGTGGAGAAGACCATCAAGGTTCCCCGAGCGGAGACCTGCAAGACCTGTTCCGGCTCCGGGTCCAAGCCCGGAACCACCCCGGACACCTGCAGCAACTGCCACGGATCGGGCCAGATCACCCGGGCCCAGAACACTCCTTTCGGTCAGATGATCTCTTCCACCGTCTGCCCCAAGTGCGGCGGCCGGGGAAAGATCATCACCACCCCCTGCGACGATTGCGGCGGGATGGGAAGGACCCGCAAGATCCGGAAGATCAACGTCAAGATACCTCCAGGCGTGGACAGCGGCCAGCACCTCAAGCTGCGAGGCCAGGGAGAGGCGCCGCCACCCGGCGCGCCGGGCGGGGAGACGGGAGACCTGTACGTATTCATCAACGTCACCCCTCACCCCCTGTTCTTGCGTGAGGACAGCGACCTGCTCCACGAGGCCCGGGTGAGCATCACCCAGGCCGCCCTGGGCTACGATCTGGAGGTGCCCACCCTGGACGGCAAGGCCAGGATCAAGGTTCCTCCCGGAACCCAGTCCGGCTCCATCTTCCGGCTCAGGGGCAAAGGCATGCCCCGGCTTCACGGCATGGGCAGCGGAGACATGCACGTTCGAGTCAACGTCAAGATACCCACCGACCTGACCGACAGACAGCGGCAGCTCATGGAGGAGCTGGCGGCGGAGTTCGGGGAGATCAAAGGCCAGGGTTTCGAGCACAGGGGTCATGCGGAGAAGAAGTCGGCGGAGAAGAAATCAGCCGACAAGAGCATCTTCGATAAGATCAAGGATGCAGTAGGCTAAAAATAGCCGGCGGAGAAGTGCGCCATGCCTTCCTGCCCCGCATCTTTTCCAGGAAGTCCCCCTTCCCCGAATTTGGGCCGCGGATTCGGCAAAAGCTCCTTTTCGAAGAGAAGAGACGGCAGATTTTCCGGGCAAAGCGGCCAGAAGACCTTTTTTATGCCCTGATTTCAGGGCCTCAAGGGCCCACCGCCGCGACGCCGCCCATCTTGGAGTCGATGGAGATGTCCTTGTCCAGACGGTAGTCGATGGTCACCGAGGTGATTATTCGGTGGACCTCCATATCCACCAGGATCTTGTTGGCCCGCTCGATGATCATGCACAGCTCCTCGAACGTCCTGGTCTCCACGGTGGTGCACATGGCCCCGGGGACGAACTTGACCCCGGACTTCTTCATCATCTCGTGGACCGCTCTCACGTACCTGCCGGCGCTGGTGCCTGCGCCCATGGGAATCAGGCTGAACTCTGCCACTATCATGAATTAACAATTGGGTCATCAAGATATAGAAAAGTTTTGAGCGTGGAGCCTGTCAGCCCTTTGCTCCCGGGACTTCAGGGGGAGAGGCTCTGCAGAAGGGCTGAGGCAGCGGCATGTGGGTCCCTTGCCTCGATGACCGAGCGGCCCACGATCAGATAGTCGGCTCCGGCCTGCAGGGCGTCCCGGGCCGATCCGCCCTGGGCTCCCACCCCGGGAGAGATTATGACCCGCCGGCCGATGACCGACCGGATGGCCCGGATCCTCTCCGGACGGGTGGCCGGGGCCACCACCCCGGAGGCGTCCACCTCCACGGCCAGGGCGGCCATCCTCTCCGCCAGGGGGGCCATGAAATCCAGGGCCCCGGGGTGGCTCATCTCCGTGACCACGTACAGGTCTGCGTCCCGGTCCCGGGCGGCCTTCACGCAGGCCTCCAGGCTGTCCCGGCCCACGAAGGCCTGGGCGATGAGGCCCCCGGCCCCGGCGTCCAGCACCTGCTCGCAGATCAGGCGGTTGGTGTTGGGGATGTCCGCCACCTTCAGGTCGGCGATCACCGGAGCCAGCCGGGATACCTTCCCCACTATTCCCAGGCCGGCAGCCAGGATCAGGGGATAGCCTATCTTTATGGCGTCGAAGTACCCGGCCAGGCCCTCTGCCAGTTCCAGGGCCCTCTCCTGGGAGAGGACGTCCAGGGCCAGAATGAGCTGTCTGTCCTTCTTCATGAGGTCACCTTTCCAATCAGGATCAGGCGTAGTTGAGGATGTGCTCGGCTGCCTCACGCAGGTCACAGACCACCTCCCGGCCGCCGGCCTCACCCTTGCGGTCCAGGAATATGGCGTCCAGGCCGGCCTCCAGGGGAGACTGGTAGTCGTAGACGTAGTGATCCCCGATGTGCAGGACCTCCAGGGGCTTTCTGCCCATCCGCCAGCACACTTTCATGTACACGCTGGCCGACTTCTTAACGTCGCAAAAGTCCGAGGTGGCGGAGAAGACCTGGTCGAACCGGTCCGCCAGCCCGTCCAGCTCCACCTCGATGAACTCCCGGGCGGCGTTGGAGGTTATCACCAGCTGGTAGCCGGAGAGGATTTCCAGAACCTCCTCCACCTCCGGAAATACCTCCACTTCGTGGGCAAACTGGTCCAGAAGGTCGTACTTGCTGGCGTCCAGATCGAACCGGTCCAGCCAGTACTGCAGGTTGTACCACTCCAGATGGTCGCTGCCTATCTTCATGTACTGATCGACGACCGTCCTCCTGGCCTCTTCCAGGTCCAGGCCGTGGCGTTCCGCATAGAGGCCGGGCACCCCATCCATCCACACCCGGTCCACGAACCGAGGGCTGACCAGGGTACCATCCATGTCAAAGGAGATTACCTTAATCATCTTTACACTGAGAGTCGGCTCTCTGCTCCAAGGTTATTATCACTTTCGAGACGAAGATGATTTATGATTTAAGCGGCCCATGGTGCAGCCATGCGCATATTTGTAGTGGTGGGGCACCTGGCCACGACCAGCCCCGATTTTTCCCTGGAGGACATTCCCGGCACTTCCGGGCGTCTGGATATCCTTTGCCGGTGCATCAACTCCGCATTCGTCCTCTCTCACGGCATACGAAGGGATGTCCAGGTCTACCTGGTGCTCTGCGGCGGGCCGGCCCAGAAGATCATCTGCCTGCAGGGCGACCGGCTCCGCCACCTGAATCCCGACGAGCGGACCACGGCCGCTCTGCTGAAGAAGGCCCTGGCCCTGGAGGCCGACCGGAAATTCGTCCGGTCCACCCCCGGGATCTTCGTTCGACAGGGCGATCTGGCCGGCCTTCTCGCCGCCCTGAGGGAAGAGCACCCAAAACTGCCTCTGTACTACCTGAAGGAGGAGGGAGCAGACCAGCGCCAGGCAGGCATCGAAGAGGGCATCTACGTTCTGGGAGACCACCAGGGGATGACCGAAGAGGAGGAGGCCCTGCTGGAGGGGTGCAAATCTCAGTTGATCTCCATCGGTCCCCTGAGCCTGCACGCCGATCACTGCATCATCCTGATAAACAATGAGCTGGATAGAATGAGCGTTGAAACGGGGAAGCAAGAGCCCTAGAGGATAGTCAGGATTTTATGACTGCCAATCAAGACCAATCCAATCACAGCGAATCCAATCACATCGAACCCAACCGGAGTGCCCCGGGGAAGGGCGAACTCGACGAGAACCAGTCCGTCAATAGGGAATTAGATAAGATGGAATCCGAGCAAAATGTGCCCGCCCAGGACCAGCTGGATGAAAGCGAGCTCGACAGGGGGGAGACTGAGCAGACCGAACTCGATCACCATGAGATAGATCACGGTGATCTCGACCACAGCGAAATAGATAATGGCGAACTAGATCACAGTGAGATTTGCGATGGCGAGAGGGATCACAGTGAGATGGATGACGGCGACATAGCTCACATCGAGCTTGATCACGGCAAGAAAGATGACAGTGAGCCGGAGATAGGCCTGCAGGAGGCTGCAGGCGGCCTGCTGGAAACAGCCCGGAAAGTGCTCCAGCTGGGACCGATCTGCGACAACTGCCTGGGACG
>JAAEEW010000038.1 GCA_013415595.1 Methanosarcinales archaeon
CCTCCGGGCTTCACATCGACGATGACCGTAATATTTATATTCGGCGAAAGCCGAGGGGATGAATGGCAAAAGTCGGACCTGTTTTCCCTCCTACATCACTTCGGCTTTTGCGCCATTCTTTTAAACCGACGGCGGAAGAACTTAAATACCTTCAAAGCATCATTAGCCTTTTTTGAAAAGGTGGCTTTGAGTTTATGCAAAAGGTGAACATTTGATCTCCGACCCGGTTATTCTCTGGACGGCGTTCAACGTGGGAGTGCTGCTGCTGCTGGCCCTGGACCTGGGAGTATTCCATCGACGATCGCACGAAATCGGCATCAAAGAGTCCCTGATCTGGAGCGCCATCTGGACGGCGGTGGCCCTGGCCTTCAACTTCGCCGTCTTCTTCTGGCACGGCTACGACTCCGCCCTGGAGTTCACCGCCGGCTACCTGATCGAGAGGACCATGAGCATGGACAACCTGTTCGTATTTCTCATGATCTTCACCTACCTCAAGGTGCCAGCTCCCCAGCAGTACAAGGTCCTCTTCTGGGGCATCATGGTGGCCCTGGTGATGCGGGCCTTCTTCATCATCACCGGTGTGGCCCTGGTGGAGAGGTTCGACTGGATAATCTACGTCTTTGGAGCCTTCCTGATCTTCACCGGGATCAAGATGGTCCTGCAAAAGGACGAGACCATCGACCTGGAGCAAAACAGAATCTTGAGGTTAAGCCGCAGGGTCCTGCCCTGCACCGCCTGCTATCACGGCGACAAGTTCTTTGTGAAAAACGATGGCAAGCGCTTCGCCACCCCCCTCTTCCTGGTGCTGGTGGCCGTGGAGATAACCGACCTGATCTTCGCCATGGACTCCATACCTGCCGTCCTGGCCATCTCCCTGGACCCCTTCATCGTCTACACCTCCAACATCTTCGCCATCCTGGGGCTGCGGGCTCTCTACTTCGCCCTGGCCGGCTGCGCCCAGATATTCCACTATCTCAATTACGGGATATCCACCATACTGATCTTCGTGGGCGGCAAGATGGTGATCTCGGATTTCTACCACATCCCGGTCTCCGTGGCCCTGGGAATCATCGCCCTGATCCTCTTCATATCCATGGTCGCCTCCCTGACCAGGCCGGCCAGGGCCGGCGAGAAGGAGGGCGTCATCCACAATTCCGAGCGGTAAGGAGGGCGAATGAGGGGCCTTTAGGATTCCCGGCCCGCCTCCTCGCCCCCCCTTACCGGCTCCTTCTGGCTCTTTTTTTGATATCTCTTCCTGCAATCGATTTGCGCCACCGCAAACCCTATCTCCAGCTAAAACAACATCTCAGGTTAGACTTCCTGGACGGACCACACTGGGGGAGTGACACCCTGGCAAGAGACGATGGGATCATGGACATCAACGGAATTTCCGGCCTTTCCACAGCGGAGGCCGGGCTGCGGCTGGCCAGGGATGGATACAACGAGCTTCCCTCCGCCAGCCGGCGAAGCAGCCTGGAGCTGGCCCTGGAGGTGGTCCGGGAGCCCATGCTTCTCTTGCTGGTGGCCTGCGGGGCCATCTACCTGGCTTTAGGCGACCGGCAGGAGGCCCTGATGCTTCTGGCGTTCGTGTTCCTGGTCATGGGGATTACCCTGTACCAGGAGAGAAAGACCGAGCGTGCCCTGGAGGCCCTGCGGGACCTGTCCAGCCCCCGGGCCCTGGTCATCCGGTACGGCCAGCAGATGCGCATCCCCGGCCGGGAGGTGGTCAGGGGTGACGTGCTGCTGCTGGCGGAGGGGGACCGGGTCCCCGCCGACGCCGCGCTGATATCCTGCCTCAACCTTTCCGTGGACGAGTCCCTGCTCACCGGGGAGTCGGTTCCGGCCAGGAAGGCGGCCTGCGAGGACGGGGGGGAGATGGGACGCCCTGGCGGCGACGGCCTGCCCTTCATCTTCTCCGGCAGCCTGGTGGTCCAGGGCCAGGGCGTGGCCCGGGTTGTGGCCGTCGGCGAGCAGACGGAGATGGGCAGGATAGGCCAGGCCCTGAAAGCCCTGGAGCCCGAGGATACCCCCCTGAAGAAGGAGACCAGGCGCATGGTCCGGAATCTGACCGCCCTCGGGCTGCTCCTGTGCGCCGTGGTGGTGGCGGTCTATGGCCTGACCCGGGAAGACTGGCTAAACGGCTTCCTGGCAGGGATAACCCTGGCCATGGCCATCCTTCCCGAGGAGTTTCCGGTGGTGCTCACCATCTTCCTGGCCCTGGGGGCCTGGCGCATCTCCAGGAACCGGGTGCTGACCAGGCGGGTCCCGGCGGTGGAGGCCCTGGGCGCGGCCACCGTCCTATGCACGGACAAGACCGGAACCATCACCTTCAACCGCATGGAGGTGCACAGGATCTACGCCGGGGGCAGGTTCTTCGACCTGAAACCCTCCGGGGAGAGCACTCTGCCCGAGGAGGTTCACGAGGCAGTGGAGTTCGGCATTCTGGCCGGCCAGAGAGACCCCTTCAATCCCATGGAGAAGGCCCTGAAGAAGGTAGGCCAGAGCACCCTGAACAACACCGAGCACCTCCACGACGACTGGGAGCTGGTGAAGGAGTACCCCCTCTCCGAGGAGCTCCTGGCCATGTCCCGGGTGTGGAGGTCCCGGCGGCGGGAGGAGTACGTCATCGCCTCCAAGGGATCGCCCGAGGCCATCTTCGACCTGTGCCACCTGGACGCCGGGCAGATCCGGGATCTTTCTGCCCGGGTGGAGGAAATGGCCGGGGACGGTCTGCGGGTGCTGGGGGTGGCAAGGTCCAGCCTGCTTGCCGCCGCCCTCCCCGGTGAGCAGCACGAGTTCGGGTTCGAGTTCCTGGGGCTGCTGGGGTTCCAGGACCCGGTGAGGCCCACTGTTGCCCCCTCGGTGAAGGAGTGTTACGACGCCGGCATCCGGGTGGTGATGATCACCGGCGACCATCCGGCCACCGCCGCCAACATCGCCGCACAGATAGGCCTGCACAGGGAGGCGGTGGTCACCGGCCCGGAGCTGGACGGCATGGACGACCGGGAGCTGCAGATGAAGGTCAGAGAGGCCAACGTCTTTGCCCGGGTGGTGCCGGAGCAGAAGCTCCGCCTGGTCAACGCCTTCAAGGCCAACGGGGAGATCGTGGCCATGACCGGGGACGGGGTTAACGACGCCCCGGCGCTGAAGGCCGCCCACATCGGGATTGCCATGGGAGGACGGGGGACGGACGTGGCCCGGGAGTCGGCCTCCATGGTCCTCCTGGACGACGACTTCTCCTCCATTGTGCAGGCGGTGAGGATGGGCCGCCGGATCTTCGACAACATCCGTAAAGCCATGGCCTACATCTTCGCCATCCACGTTCCCATCGCCGGCATGTCCCTGATGCCGGTGCTCCTGGGCTGGCCCCTGGTGCTGCTGCCGGTGCACATCGCCTTCCTGGAGCTGATCATCGACCCGGCCTGCTCGGTGGTCTTCGAGGCGGAGGCGGAGGAGGCGGGGGTGATGAAGCGGCCTCCCCGGGACCCCTCAAGGCCCATGTTCAACCGCCGGGCCATCGGGCTGGCCGTGCTCCAGGGGCTTAGCGTCCTATTGATCGTGGCCACAGTCTTCTACATCGACATGTTCATCGTTGGCCACGGCCAGATGGAGGCCCGGGCCCTGGCCTTCACCACCCTGGTGGTGGCCAACCTGGGGCTGATACTGACCAACCGCTCCTGGTCCAGGACCATTCCCCAGACCCTGCGCACCCCCAACCCCGCCCTGTGGTGGATAGTGGGTGGGACCCTGGCCCTGCTGGGCCTCGTCCTCTACTCCCCCTTCCTGAGGGACCTGTTCCACTTCCAGAGGCTGCACGGGCCGGACCTGGCCATCTGTCTGGGGGCAGGGGCGCTGAGCATCCTGTGGTTTGAGGGGCTGAAGATGGTGAACGGCCGGGGAGGATGATGCCGGAGAAGGTGCTTCCCGGCGGTGGACGTCAGGAGGGATCCTGGAAAATAGGGGGCAGGGCGGAGGGTAATTCCGCCCCGGCATCCGGCGCCAGGTTCTGGGAGGTGGACCTGCTGAGGGGGCTGGCCGTCCTTTGCATGGTGGCCTTCCACCTGCTCTTCGACCTGGACTACTTCCAGGGCGGCTATCAGCTCACCGACCGGGACCTGCTGCTGGGGAAGGCCTCGGCGTCTACCTTCCTCTTTCTGGTGGGCCTCTCCCTCTCCCTGAGCTGCTCCCGGGCGAGGATCCTTCGCGGCCGGTGCCCCTTTCCCCGGTACCTGGCCAGGGGAGCCCGGATATTTGCCCTGGGGATGGGAATCACCCTGGCCACCTGGATCTATCCCGGCGAGGGGGTGATAATCTTCGGCATCCTGCACCTCATCGGCCTGTCCATCATCCTGGCCTGCCCATTCCTGGCCTGGCCGCACCCGGCCCGCCCCTGGATCTGCCTGGCGGCGGCATTGGCAGTGGGGGCCATGGGACTTCATGTGGACAGAATGACCGTCGACTTTCCCTGGCTGCTGTGGCTGGGGCTGGCTCCCCGGGGCTTCTTCACCCTGGACTACTTTCCCCTGCTCCCCTGGTTCGCCCTGGTGCTCCTCGGCCTGTGGGCAGGAGAGCTGGCCTATCCCGGCTACCGGCGAAGGATTCCCCTGCCCGACCTGACCCCCGGTCCTGGGGCCAGGTGGCTGGTCCTCCCGGGGAGGCACCCCCTGGCCATCTACCTGGTCCACCAGCCTCTGTTGATAGCCCTGCTGGATCTGTCCGGCCTGATTAATATTACTATTATTTGATATTATTCAATGTTACCATTATTTAATATTATTATTTAATGATACTATTATTTAATATTACTATTAAATCGCTGCCTAAAATTGCCGTTTGTGCTAGAGGGAGCCAAGCTGGTCATTGAACCACCGCCTTGCGGCCATCACCACCTGGGGGTCTGTGGTGGGGGCATAGTCCGGACTAGATCGCACCTCCTCCAGGGCGGCGGTCAGGACCTCCATGGCCTCCACTGAACCGGGGCAGGACCTGTGCACCAGCACCTGATCCTCCGAGCCGTAGATCCCCAGGAAGGGGAAGATGCGGCAGGACCAGGGGCGAACGGAGTAGATCTTGCAGCCCCGGGCCACCGGATCGTAGAACTTGCAGGGCCGCACCTTCTTGAATCCCAGAACCGGCTTATTCTGCCCCGAGCCGGGGAGGGTCACGGTGAGCTTGCGGGCCGCCCGGTTCACCGGAATCTTGAGGTGTCTGGCGATCTGCACCAGGTCCTCCTGGCGAAGCTTGATTGGATCCCCGGTGGTGCAGCAGGTCCCGCAGCGGCGGCAGCGAAAGATCAGGTGACAGGCGATGCGGTGGTAGTCCACGGCGGTAAATCCGGGAAGGGTGGGATCGGCCAGCCGGATGTCCCCCGGCAGGGCTGTGGCCTGAAGCAGCCTCCCGGCGGTCTCCAGGGGAGTGCTCACCCCGCGGCCCCCTGATGCCGACCTGCTGCTGCCCGGGCCTGGACCCGCCTGGATGTGACCTCTCCCGACTTCATGCATTCACCTCCTAGCCAAATTGGGGCTTCTTGCCCTTGACCTCCGTCTCCCGCCAGCCGGACAGGGTCAGGAAGGGCTCTTCCCGGGGAGCGAACCGGATGAACCCGTGCTCCGGGCACTGCTGGCGGATGTGGCGCGATCCGTTCTTGAATACCTGCCACTGGAAAGTGCAGGCGGCTCCACATTGGGGGCATTTGTCTCCCTCTGCCTTCCCTGCCGCCCCCGGGCCACCGGCCCCGGCGGCAGGTCTGCCCACAACCGGTCCCCGATGATAGGGGTCCTCCTGATGGCCTAAAATCTGAGAGGCCAGCTCGTCGGCCAGGGCGTTCTTCTCCCGGGGAACCCATTTGATCTGGTAGGAATCAAAGCCGGAGAGCCGCTCCAGGACCGTGGCCTGAAGCTTCTTCAGGTGCTCATGATTTATCCGCCACCGCCCGCTCACCTGGTTGACCACCAGTTTGCTGTCCCCTTCGATGGCCACCTGCCTCCATCCCAGCTCCCTGGCCCGATCGAGACCGGCAAGGAGAGCGCTGTACTCGGCGGTGTTGTTGGTGCCAACCCCGGGAAGCTCCCTGGAGATCTGGTCTACGATACGGTCGTCCTGCAGCAGGACTGCTCCTATGCCCATCCGGCCGGGATTGGGGATGGCTGCTCCGTCGAACTGGATCCTGTTCATGAATAGAGCAAAGGTGAGAGGAGAAGATATTTACAGCTAATCCTCTTCCCCCGGATCTCTTCTCCAGGCCCCTTTTGTCTGAAGCAGACAAAGGCCCGGCCCTGCCCGGCTGGCGTCTTGCAGATCGGCCATCAATTTGAGCTCGAGCATCGAATTGTTCATCAAAATTGCTTCGATAGAGCTTGATCTTTGCCTGTGGCGAATGGATGCGGCCATGTATGCGGCCATAGATGCGGCCATAGATGCAGCCTTCTGGCAGGACCCCTGCCCGGTGGATGCGGACAATGGGCCGGGCAGAGATGAATAACCGGCCGCTGCTCCCAATGCTCTATGGCTGCCCGCCCGGGAGGTCATTTTTCCGGCTTCTTTTCTTATTGCTCTTTCCCGGCCGACTTTCTGGCAAAATTAGGAAACTTATTTTTTTGAGGATTAATCATTTATATCAAATGGATATCTGATGGACGATGGTGTAGTTATGCAGGGAGCCGTCAGAGGAGGGCCGGGAGAATGACGGAATATTCAGAAGAGAAGCTTCGTGCCGGAAGACGCGCCAGAGGAGGCGGCAGAAGGCGCGCCATAAAATTCGAAGTAAGGCGCACCAGAGGATTCGCCGGAAGAGGCGACGGGCATGACGGCGGAAGTGCTGGCAGAAGCGCCGGAGGACGTGAGATGGGGGTCCCGGGCGCCAGCATGGCTGCTCTTTTGCCCCGGGGATCCTCCGGACGGCCTTCCGGGGTGGCCCAATTGACCGTGCCCAGGGAGACGGCTCCTGTGAAGAATGATCTTTCTCAAAGAGATGCCTTTTTTGGAGGGATGGAAAATACCGTCACTGCTATCTAAATTTGTCTCGAGAACCGACTTTGAGTCTTACCAGGACTTCAAGGACCACCTGTCGATAATCGTCCCGGAGAACTTCAATTTCTCCTACGACGTGGTCGACGCCTACGCCAGAGAGCAGCCGGACAAGGTGGCCCTGGTGTGGTGCAACGACCTTGGCCAGGAGCTGAGGTTCACCTTTGGGGATATGAAGCTGCAGAGCGACAAGGCGGCCAACCTGTTTTGCAGGTACGGCATCAAGAAGGGAGACACGGTGATGCTGACCCTGAAGGCCCGCTACGACTTCTGGATCTGCATGACCGCCCTGCACAAGATCGGGGCGGTGGCCATCCCCGCCACCCACATGCTGAAGAAGAAGGACATCGTCTTTCGCATACAGAGGGCCGACCTGAAGATGATAGTGTGCATCGGCACCGACGGCGTGCCCGAGGAGGTTGACGCCGCCCACGCCGAGGTGCAAAGGCCCCTGGTCAGGGCCTTCGTGGGAAGCCCGGAGGAGAAGAGGGACGGCTGGGTGAACCTCAGGGGAGAGCTGGCAGAATCCTCGCCCCGGTTCAGCAGGCCGGAGGGAGAGGAGGCCACCCGCAACTCCGACGTTCTGCTGGCCTACTTCACATCCGGCACCACCGGCTACCCCAAGATGGTCAAGCACGACCACACCTACCCCCTGGGCCACATCCTGACGGCCAGGTACTGGCAAAACGTCATCGACGACGGCCTGCACTACACCGTGGCCGACACCGGCTGGGCCAAGTGCGTCTGGGGCCAGATCTACGGCCAGTGGATCGCCGGGTCTGCCGTCTTCGTCTACGATTACGACCGGTTCGACGTGGCGGGAATGATGGAGCGGGTATCCCGGTTCGGGGTAACCACCTTCTGCGCTCCGCCCACCATCTACCGGTTCATGATCAAGGGCGACATGTCCAGATACGACTTCTCCACCCTGAAGTACGCCGTCACCGCCGGAGAGCCCCTCAACCCCACCGTCTACAACGAGTTTTTGAAGAACACCGGCCTTCGGCTGATGGAGGGATACGGCCAGACCGAGTCGGTGGTCATCATCGCCAACTACCCCTGGATGGACCCCAAGCCCGGCTCCATGGGCAAGCCCTCCCCCGGGTACGACGTGGTGCTGGTGAATAAGGACGACCAGGTGTGCAAGGTGGGCGAGGAAGGGGAGGTGGTCATAAAGACCGATAACGGCAGGCCTGTAGGTCTGTTCATGGACTACCATCTGGACCCCGACCGCTTGAGGAACACCTGGCATGACGGCTACTACCACACCGGAGACACCGCCTGGATGGATGAGGACGGCTACTTCTGGTTCATCGGCCGGACCGACGATATGATAAAGACCTCCGGCTACCGGGTGGGCCCCTTCGAGGTGGAGAACGCCCTGATGTCCCACCCGGCAGTCCTGGAATGCGCGGTCACCGGGGTCTCCGATCAGCTCAGAGGAGTGGTGGTAAAGGCAACCGTGGTCTTGACCAGAGATCACCTGCCCTCCGAGGAGCTGAAGAAGGAGCTGCAGGACCACGTCAAGAACGTGACCGCCCCCTACAAGTACCCCCGGGTGCTGGAGTTCGTGCCGGAGCTGCCGAAGACCATCAGCGGCAAGATACGAAGGGTGGAGATCAGGGAGAAGGACCAGCCGGGACAGCAGTAGACCGCCCTCTACCGACGGTGAAAGACAGGGCCGGGAGGCTTCTGGAGCTGGATGGTGGATAGGCCGGGGGATGACGGGGTGGCCAGGCATCGGGCAAGAGCCCCGCCGCCCCTCAAGCTCCGGCCCCCTCAAGTATTAATACCATAATTGCATTTCCCGGCAGTATGCCGAGAATCGAAGCCGATCTGGACGGCGAGCTCCACCAAAGGCTGAAGATGTATATCGCCAGGAACCAGGACTTCTTTACTGTCAGCAATCCCAGGTGGTGGCCGAAGCGATAAAGGAGTATCTGGACCGCCACGAGCGAAGAGTTTCCAGAGGATAGGAGAGCTGCAGCCGGCCCCGGGATGTCGTCCTTGAAAAGATTTTGCATTCCCGCCGAGAGGGCCCCCTGAGCCCCTCCAGACTTGATTTTTCGCTGATCCCCTCGTTTTTCATTATTTTCTGCCGCATATTTCCCCACTCGGGCCTTCTCCTCGGATCCAGGGCAGGCCCCATCTTTCCGTCTTCCCTCGCTCCGAAGGTGCTATTAATCACCAGTGAACAAATCTCCTCTGGACCTTTCAGAGGGCTAATCATGCTCAATAACCGCAAATCACGGGAAATAGGGCCGGGATGGTCAAGATGGCCGGGCTTGGTCGCCCTGATTTCCGTCCTCCTGATGCTAATACTCATCTCCGGCGCCTCCGGCCGCTGCACCTTTGGTACCTGCGGCGCCGGCAGCACCTCCTGGGAGAAGGACGCCCTGGAGTTCATGAACTCCGACATCCCCCAGCTCAACGGGACCGATTCATCCTTTCCCCTGGCCGGGGGAATGCTCACCCCCCGCCCCTTTCCCAATCCGGGAATCATCCAGCCGCTGATCGGCTTTTCCAGCTCCGGGTTGGTGGTGGATGCAGCCCTGGACCGCCAGGCCGGCCAGCCCCGGGCCAGGGGAGCCCTGCACCTGCCCTGGAACGGATTTCTGAATGAAAATGAGAGCCTCCGGCCGCTGCCCGAGCTGGCGGCAATCCTGGGGGCGGCAGGCATCTCTGCCCAGGAGAGCGTCTCCGTCTACGGCGACTCCCTTTCCCAGGCCACCTTCGTCTACTGGGTCCTCTCCTACCTGGGACATGAGGAGGCCAGGGTCCTGGACGGCACCTTCCAGGACTATGCCACCGCCAGCCTGCCCATGGACAGGGAGTGGCTGACCAGGCCGGCGGTGGAGTACCGGGCAAATCCACGGCCGGAGCTGCTGGCCGAATATGGGATGGTCAAGAACGGCAGCGCCCAGATAGTGGACGCCCGGGACTTCCAGGACTTCGGCCATTCCCGGATTCCAGGAGCCATATTCGTAGGCTCATCCCAGGTGGTGGAGGGGACCAGGATCAAGGACCAGAGCAGCCTGAAGGAGGCCTTCGCCGGGCTGGATCAGAACAGGACGGTGGTGGTCTACGGAGACCTGGCGGAGGCGTCGGTGGTCTGGTACGCCCTGCAGCTCATGGGCTACGACTCCCGGCTTTACCCCTGGGACGACTGGCAGGATAGAGAGAATGGCAAGAGAGATGGATGGTGACGATTACTATGATGCATAAAGAGCTTGAGATACTGCTTATTTCAGCGATCGCCGTGGCCTGCTTCACCATGCCGGCCTCCGGGGGATGTTCGGCATCCTGCGGCACCCTGGGAGGAGGGGCGTCCTTCAACTTCCTGGGCGACCCAGGCTTCAACGGCATGAGCATGGACTTTCAGGACATGATGAGATCGCAAAGCAGCGTGACTGTTGGATCGGCAGGCACCGCAGATGGCGCCGCAAAAGACACTGAAGATAATGGGTCTCAAAATACAACTCCGAATGGTTCTCAGAATGGATCTCAGATCGGGTCTCAGGCCGCTGCCTCCGGGCAGAGTCCGGCCCCTCTCCCCCCAATGAACCTGTCAGGCAACTGGTCCCTGAAGCTGGCCCCGGCGCAGGCTGGCCTCAACAGCACCGAGGAAGGGGAGCTCCAGCTTTTGCAGAGCGACGAGACCGTCTTTGGCCGGGGTTGGATCGGAGATCTGCCCCTCACCGCAGCAGGATCGGCAGCCGGCGAGAACCTGACCCTGTATCTCACCTCCGTGGACGCAGAGCGCATCTACCGGCTGGACCTGGTGCCCGACGGCGGCAACCTGACCGGGAACTATCAGGCCAAAGACGACCTGGCCGGATCCTGGGCAGCGGCAGCCACCCTCACCCCCAGGTGAGGGCCGGCTGCCACATCCGGGATCTTCCGGCTCCCGGCCATCGGTCCCTCTGGCGGCCGTCCGCTGCCCCCCCTTCCATTTTCTCCAGTCCCCTGCCTGGTCATCCTATGCCCCCTGCCCGCGGCCCTTCCCCGCGGCCTTTGTCTGCAGCCCTCCCCCTGCAGCCTCCTGTGGTGCAAGGATGGGGGGACTTCCCGGGACGGTAGCAGAAGGCCCAGGAGCGGCAGGTCCGGAGGCCAAAGACATCATTTTTCCGTTTTCACCAGATCGAAGGCATAGCGGCTGACGCCAGGGGCCACGTTGCCGCACCGGCGAAAGAAGACCGTCTTCAGGCCCATGTCCCAAAACTCGCGCACCAGGCCCTGGATCTGGAATTTCTTCTTGAAGGTGTAGAAATAAATCGTTCCCCCAGTCCGCACCAGAGGGTAGATGGCCGGCAAGATCAGGTCCTGGCCGTAGGGAGTGGGGATGATGGCCCGATCGAACTCCCACCTCAGCATCCCGGCGGCCTGGAAGGCATCCGCA
>JAAEEW010000039.1 GCA_013415595.1 Methanosarcinales archaeon
CATGACCAACAACACGCTATGGGTAGACCACCCATTTTATTTCGCGGCAACGACTTAGATAAACGCGAAAATCAGTTTGAGACGCTCCGGCCATCGGGAGCGCTCCAGCTGGCAGCATATCGTTCAAGATCCGGCCTTGAGTTTTATCTCAATCTCCAGCTCGTCCTCCTCGTGTTCCACTTCAATTTTAATAGGAAACGATAGATTGATGGAAATGGACGCTTTCCCATAGGCGACCTCGACCTCGCCTCCAGCCTCGATCTCCCGGGCCAGATCTCTCAGAAAGGCCGCTGCCTCGGAGGAGGTTAGGGAGAACTTCTGTTTGAACTCTTCCATGCCTTTGTCGGCGCTGAATTTCAGGGAGGTCTTGCCCGGTTGACCTGATATTTTCACCATGGTAATCGCTGAATATATTCAAGCTCAGGCCATAAAGAGGTTTGGTCCTTGGATATCCTTTTTGCAGACCATTATCCCCGGGGTCTCGGGAGCCCCCTCCCTGACGGCAGGGCAAAGGAGGCCCCTATCGATCAAAATCCCCATCCTGGCCCGTCGTACTATCCGCCAAAAGGCCCCTCCCCGGCCACACCAGGGCCCGGTGGCTCAAAAATTCTTAATATCTTGGGCTCCCAATCAAACTTAGACGAGAATCTTAGACGAGAATCTGCAGCCATGATCAGTGGGGGAAAATGACTTGAACTCTCGATATCTGGCCATCGTGGCCGTCATACTTATGGGCTTCGTTCCTCAGGGAAGCTCGCAGGGATACCCGGGCTACGGCTATCCTTACATCACCGGGCCCCACTCCGACCGTTACCAGACCATCTCGGACTGGGAGGACTTCGCCAATCCGGAGGGCGATCCACTGGAACTCGGCCCGCTCATGCAGCCCCTGGATCCTCATCACACTGCCGAGTACCTGGAGAAGCTGAGGGGCACGGGCTACGTGGGCTATCCCTTCACCGCATTGGACCTGGGAGGATACTGGACCTTTGAGCTGACCGACCAGAGAACCATGAAGGCGGACATGCTCCTGCTCCAAAACGGCTGGGTGGTCTTTGGCAAGGGGACCATCACTCAAAATGGGGTCACGGTCACAGCAGCGTGCAGCGGCTTCATCTACCAGGATGCCCTCTACCTGGACCTGATCTCCGTGGAGGACCTGTCCCTTTACCGGTGCAGGCTGGGCCTGGGACGAAGCTACCTCTACGGAGGCTTCTACGCCTTCAACGCCCAGGGCGGGACTCGCACCGGAACCCTGACCGGCAGAAAGGCCTCCTGATCTGATCGGAGATCAGCGTCCGTCTGCTTGCCCTCGGGAAGCCTTCCAGGATCCAGAAATCCGGGAGCTCTGGGCCCTCCCGGCTGGCCGGGCCACCTTTGAGGCCCCCGGGCACTCTTCGTGCATAGCCGAAGGCGGCAGGGCCTGGGGCTGCCGGAGTGGGGGCCGGGGGCAGACCCAGGAGCAGAGGCAGGGGCAGAACAAGGAGACAGGCCGGAGCATGGCCATAACCAGGAGAAAGGCCCCGGGCAGACGCTGGAGCCAAGAAGCAGGAGCTATCCAGGGCATGGCCCGGGGTTGGGCGGGGACTGGGCCCTCCCGGGGAGGGATAGCCTTTTCTTTATGAGGTTCCCTGGCATCTGGCATGGAGCCAACGCCGGAGTTCAAGACCATTTTGCCGGAGAGCCTGGTGCCGGTTACAGATATCGACCTCAGATCCCTCTCCGAGATTTATGATGAGACCGACATCTATCTGTCCATTTACATGAAGAGCGCCGGCAGGTCGGAGCTGGATTCCAGCCGCTCATTCATATCCTCCCGGTTCAGGGCCATGGAAAAATCCCTTCCCTCCGACCTGAGGGAGCCCTTCGCCTCCGCCATCTCCCTGGTGGAGGAGGCCGTCGGCTCCCAGCCCTGGAAGGGCGAGCGATCCCGGGTGATCTTCGCCTGCGGGCCTCTCTCTTTCCTACACGTCTACCGGCTGGGCCTGGAGGTCGAACCGCTGGTGGTCCTGGACACATCGCCATTTCTCCTGCCTCTGGCCAGGCTGAGGGACGACTACGAGGATTACGGGCTGCTGCTGCTGGACTCCCAGGAGTCCCGGCTGTTCACCATCCGCTCCCACATCCTGCAGGAGGAGGGCCGCTCCTCCATCGACCTGATGAACAAGCACAAGAAGGGCGGCTGGAGCCAGATGCGATTCAACCGCCTGCGAAAGGGGGCCATCAAGTCCTTCCTGGGCGAGGTGGCAGAGGATGTGATGGGCCTGGAGCGCGTCAGCAGCATGAGGGGCCTGGTGATCGCCGGCCCCGGGGACGCCAAGAGCCAGCTCGTGGAGATGCTTCCCCCGCAGATGAAGGATAAGGTCATGGGCATGCTGGACGTGCCCATGGGGACGGCGCCTGCCGAGCTGATGAAGATGGGCGACCAGGTGGCCCTGGAGAAAGAGCGATCCCTGAGCCAGAAGACGGCGGCCGACCTGAGGTCCGCGGTGCTGAAAGGCCAGCTCTCGGCCTACGGGACCGACCAGGTCAGGGACGCCCTGATGCAGGGGCGGGTGAACTCCCTGGTCCTTCTGAACGACTTCGTGATCCCCGGCTGGATCTGCGAGAAGTGCCAGCACTTCCAGGAAGGCAGGCAGCCGGAGAGCTGCCCCCATTGCGGCGGCAGAACCTCCCGGATCAACGTCCTGGAGGAGCTTTACGAGCTGGCCCAGCGGACCGGGGCCCAGGTGGAGGTCGTGCACGAAGACGAGTTCCTGCAGTCTCTGGGCGGCGTGGGAGCCATCCTCCGGTACTGAAAAAAAGGCCTTTGTCTACACAAAATGGCCTGATGGCCTGGGGCCAAAAATTCACAGGGGCAAGTGCTGGCTGGATCAAGGCCTGGATCAGGGCAGCTCTAACGGGAGGGTCCCTGGGCCGCTTCAATAACCCGGGGAACGGCCTTCAATTCCATTTTTAATATTTAATATAGCCTGAGGTGGGGCTAGGAAAGTCTCTGGTTTTAGCCGCTCATCACGTCTGGCCCTCTTGCCGTCTTGCTGCCTTGCCCTCTTGCCCTCCTTGCGTCTTGCCGCCTTGATGTATTGCCTGCCATTTATCGAGCTGTGGAGAAAAGGCGATCCTTTTTGCAGATGGAGGGGCAAAAAGCCGTCCATCAGCGAAATTTGAACGAGGCAACAATCTGCGATACAAG
>JAAEEW010000040.1 GCA_013415595.1 Methanosarcinales archaeon
CCCTGGATGACCGGGGTGTCCTTCCGGGGAAACTGGTGGGCCTCCATGAGGTTGATCCTGGTCAGGTACTCGTTGGCGGAGTAAACCCCGTTCAGGTCCTTTCCCGGAATGTCCAGGAAGATGGGGCCGCCAGCTCCGATGGCCAGGAAGACGGCGTCGAACTCCTCCTGCAGCTCTTTGACCTGGTAGAGCCTGCTCACCACCGAGTCCAGTCGCACCTCCACCCCCAGAGAGCGGATGTAGTCCACCTCCCGGCGAAGAATCTCCCTGGGGAGCCTGAACTCCGGTATGCCGTAGGCCAGCACTCCACCAGGGAGGTGCAGGGCCTCGAAGAGCACCACCTCATGCCCCAGACGGGCCAGGTCGGCGGCGCAGGTGAGCCCGCCGGGGCCTGATCCCACCACGGCCACCCTCTTGCCCGTGGAGCCAATCCCGTGATCCCCCCCGTCCAGGGGACCGGGGCCCTGGAGGGGGACTGAGGCCGGGCATTCCATCCCCCGGCCGCCGGAGGCCGTCTCCTCCAGAGAGCAGGCAGCACATGGGGCTATGCCCGGCCCCCCTCCGTTGTGGGCGGCCATCCAGTCGGCAACGAACCTCTCCAGATGGCCGATGGCCACCGGGGCCTGCTTCCTGGCCAGGACGCATCCCTGCTCGCACTGCACCTCCTGAGGACAGACCCGGCCGGTGACCCCGGGAAGGCTGTTCCTGGACTTGATGATCTCAAATGCCCGGGAGAACTGGCCCTCGCCCACTGCGGCCACGAAGGCCGGTATGTCTATCATCACCGGGCAGGACCGGGAGCATCCGGGCTTCCTGCACTGCACGCATCTGCCCGCCTCCTTCCTGGCCTGCTCCTCATCGTAGCCTAGGGCCACCTCCTGGAAGCTGTACCTCCGGTCCAGGGGGCTGAGCTTTTGCATGGCCACCCTGTTCAGATCCAGACGCGATCCCCGGGGCTTCTTCCCCGCATCTTCCCTCTCTATCCCCTCCAAGTTGACCCCTCGCCCGGCCTATCCGTCCGGCCGGAAAGACAAAATCCGGATGCAGGCTGCCGCCTCCACCCGCACGGGAAATGAGTTTCCGCCAATCCATTTATTAATCTTTCTATGGAGGGGCGGGTTCTATCACCATTCTTCGTGAGATTCATGCCCTAATAAATTGCCGGCCCTTCAAAGCGGCATTGAACGCCCGGCCAATAGCCAGCTTCAGGCTATCCCGGAGATGCCGATCCTGTGCAGATGTCTCCGTGGCCAGCCAGAGGCCAATTTGCAGGCGCCCTTCATCAAAACGTTCGGGTCAAAGATCGTGCAGCACCTTCACCCTCAGCTTCCCGAAGTCCTCCTTGATCTCCACCCCCAGGTCCATGCCTGCAAATATCTGCTCGATCTCCATCTTCACGAACTTCTTGGCCAGATCCGAGCTCAGGACCATGGTGAAATCCCCCTTGGAGCTCTTGCTCAGCTTGAAGAGGTTGCAGGCCTCCAGACGCTTGAGGATGCTCTCCACGTTGTACAGCTTGTGCTTGAACTGCTCGGCATGGGCCTGGCAAACCTCGCGATGCAGCTCCCAGAACCGCTCCTTGTCTGGATGGGTCTCTATGAACGTGAGGAAGAGGAGCCAGTGGTCGATATCCAGAATTATGTGCTCCCCGGCAGAGAGCATCTCCGCGTGGGTGTAGAGCTTCTTATCCTCTACAAAGTCGAAGAGGTTTCTGTGCTTGGCATAGAACTTCAAAGCCTCTCGCATCATCTCGCTCTGGGATATCCCCATGTCTTCTTTCATCTTTTTAAAAAGACCGGCGGTCTCATCGTCCAGAGCTATGGTTATTCTCTCAGGTGCCTTCATCGATACCTCCTAGACTAATTCCCCCCAACGGTATATGACCTTTTTGCGGCCGGATCGCCAGTACCTGGGAGACAGAGGGTTGGACGAAAGCCTCCGGGGACGATTTTCGACCCTGCCCTGAGCTCTGGCAGTGGATGCCGCGGATCAACTCCAATTTTGGCCCCAAGCCCCGAAGTGTCGAATGGAGAGATCAGTTGTCTGGTCGCGCTTTCTACAGGTTGATGGCCGGCATGCGGACAAACGTGCACATTTGACCCCGGCCACGGAGAGCTTTCGGGAAGATATTTCAATTATTAAAGGTTATATTTATCGGAGACTGGAATTTGGGTCCCTGTCCGAATAGACTCAGGAGTCCGGATAGAAAGGAGTCCGAATAGATTCAGGAGATGAGAATGATCACCATAAGGGACATTTCCCCAGAGGCCAGGTGGAAGATCGCCGCCAGATCCGCCTCGGCCATGCCCATCCTCTTTGACCAGATGTTCAAAGAACCCTTCGGCGAGCTTTACGACAACCTGATGCTCCACTTCTGGACGGAGAGCGGAAAAGAGGTGAGGAGCATTGCCCGGGCCCTCCATCTGCCCCTGGAAAGCGCCGAGGAGGTCAACAACGCTCTTTGCATCGTCTCCACCATTCTGATGGGGCCGGAGTTCGAGGGGCAGGCGGTGGAGGCCTCCCCGGACCGGGTGGTGCAAAGGGTCACCAAATGCCCCATGTACAACCGGGCCAGGGAGATGGGCCACCTGCGAAGCTGCCAGCCCTTCTACTGCGAGACCTTCTGCCGGTCCGCAGTGGAGAGCATGAACCCCCGCTATTCCCACCGCCACGCCAGCAAGATGTGCGCCGATGACCCCTACTGCGAGCGGATCGTGGAGCGCACCCGGCGGTGAGGCCGGGAGGGAGGGGCCAGAGGCCCGGGGGGGCTCTCTGAGAAGGAGATTGATCGGTCCTGCGCCAGGAGCCGCCCCCCCCTTCAAGGTAGCGACCGATATCGTTATATCGCCCTATAGTCTCATTAAATGTGGAGTGATGATCATGTCTTGGACCAAAAGCAAGAAGTTCAACGAAAAGGAGCGCGAGATTCTGGAGAAGGGCAGCGGATTTCGAAAGGTCTGGACCCTTGTGTGCAACTGGCTCTACAGGGCCGTCTCCTGGTGATCTCTGCCAGGATCAATCATCCAAACCTTTTGTGATTCAAATTTAGATCGGTCTTAAGGACTGCTCTTTAGCCTGGCGGCTTGATTTTTTAATTCCTCCAGCACCGCCGCCCGGTCCCTGCCGGTGGCCTGGAGAGAGGTCAGGGGCTCGCCCTGCATGATCCGGCTCCCGGGAGCGGGAATGTCGGTTGCTCCCTCCACAATGCATCTGAGGTCCCGGTCCACGGTCAGGTCCTGGTGGGCATAGATGACCGCCCTCCCGGCGACCGTCCTGCAGGACGCTTCCCCCGAGGATGACTGAGGAAGACGTCCGGCAAAGGCCTCCAGGTGGGCCTGGAACAGGTTGACGCCGAATGCCAGCTCCACGGTGTCCAGGCTTCCCTGGAAGCGGGCATTGACCTCCACCACCACCGGCCCTTCATCCGTCGCCAGGAAGTCCACTCCGTTGGACCCCACCAGCCCCAGCCCGGATACGATCTCCTCGGCCATGCGGGCCATGTCCTCGACGGCCCCCCGTCCAAGCCCGGGGTCCAGGGGGGTGATGTTGCCGCAGTACCTGAAGCCCGACCCTCCGGCCCAGGAAAGGCCGATTAGCTGCTCGTTGACTGCCAGGGTCACCGCCTCCTCTCCGTCCCCCAGGACCGAGGCGCTGGCCGGCGTCCCCTCCAGGAAGGGCTGGACGATGAGCTGGCCTCCGTAAAGGGACTGCCCTTCCAGAGGCTCCCCCTGCTCTGCTCTTCCGTCCTCCGTCCTTGCGCCGTCCCTGCCCCGGTCCTGTCGCTCATCGTCCTCCCAAACACCACCGTCCCTCTCCCCGTCCACCCTTTTTTTGCGACCTTCCTTCCCATCCGCCCTCTTTTTATGACCCGTCGTCTCTTCGTCCCCCTCCCCGGCCTGGCCGCTCACCAGCCGGCAGCCCTGGCCACCGGCCCCCCGCCGGGGCTTGACCACAAAGGGCAACGGAAGGTGGGAGCCAAAGGGCCGGGTGGGAACCACCGGGAACCCCCGCCGCTCCAGCCAGCGGGCCAGCCACAGCTTGTCCGAGACCCGGGAAAACTGGAGCGGCCTGTTGTTGAGAACCGTCACCCCTTCCAGCGTCAGGTCCTCCAGCCCCGGGCCCAGGACCACCGCGTCCGGGCAATGGACCTCCACCAGCTCCAGGACGTCGCCTTTCAGGGCGCTTTGGGACCGGAACCGGGGGTCCCCCAGGAGGACGGCCTGGTGAACGGAGGAGATGAGGTCCAGGTCGCAGTAGCAGTCGGCGGCCAAGACTGTGTGTCCTGCCCGGACTGCCGAGCAGGCGATGTTTCTGACGCTCTGACCGACCACCAGAAATTTCATAAAATATCAGTCGCCCTGATCCGGCATACCGTCGCCCGCCGGGGACCTCTCCACCACCTGCTTGCCCCGGGGGGTGGGCACGATCTTGAGCTGGCCCTGGAACTCCCGGTCCAGCTCCTTCCCTTCCATCAGCCGGTCCAGAAATACGGCCAGGGCCGCCACCTCGGAGTGGGGCTGGTTCCCCACCCCCACGTTCCAGTCGGCCATGCCGTACAGGTCCGCCGGGACCTTCTCCGCACCCACAGCCACCATGATTCTGTCGTGGGCCCGGATCTGGTCCATGACCTCGGAGAGGCGGGAGCCGTACATGGTCAGGTGGACCACCACTCCCCCCGACTCCCTGAACTCCCGGACCTCCTCACGCCAGCGGACGTCGTGCCTGACCGCGAAGCTCCCGCCCCACCTCTTCACCACGTCCTCCAGGCTGTCCACCACACCCTGGTCTCTGGCTGCCAGAAGCATCTCCTCAGCTCCAAAGGCCCTGGCTACCAGGCCCACGTGGGTGGTGATCCTCATGTCCCTCTCCGGGCGGTGCCCCAGCCTCAGAACCACAACTCGCATGCCCGGGGGATCGGAGGCATGTTATTTATCCTTTGAGTTGACCCGGGCGACCGCCTGGGGCTGCGAAATGGCACGAGCCGGCTCCCTGCCCCGGCCATCCTGCATGCGGCCGGGCCTCGCGCAGGGACAATACCCGGGCCCGAGTGGCGGTTCGCTTCCCGGAAGACCGGGATGGCCGGGCGGAGGGGGACCTCTCCGGGACCCCCCCTCCAAAATCGATAAATCCTTTGTTTATACCACTTATAGCGATGAACCTGTGCGACAAATGCAAAGGAGAGGGCCGCCTGGTGGTCGGCGAGCAGACCTGCCCCAACTGCAACGGGAGCGGAAAGACCGAGTCCATTAGCCTATCCGAAGTGAGGTCCAGCGATATCAGCGAGATTCTGGAGACGGGAGCCGCCCGGTGCAGTGTCTGCAAAGGCACAGGGAAGATTCCTTTGACCGAGACCTGCTCTGCCTGCTCCGGCCTGGGACGGGAGTATGTGTGCCTGGTCTGCGGGGCCAGGCTCAACTCCCGCAAGGAGCTGTGCGATAGCTGTGCCCGGGTGCCTCTGGTGCATACCCTGGACCAGGCCTGCGATACCGGCGACCTGGAGATAGGCAACATCTACTCCGGCAAGGTCTCGGGGATAGCCAACTTCGGGGCCTTCGTGGATTTGAACGACCACGTGCGGGGCCTGGCCCACAACAAGTACCTGAAGGAGACCGCTGTGCCGGCGGTCGGCGACGAGATGCAGGTGTATGTCAGAAACGTGGCCCCCAACGGCAACATCGAGCTGGAGCCGGTCAGGCTGAAAGAGTACCACATGATCACCGTGGAGAAGGACCTGCCCGTATCCAAGTCCTCGGAGCTTCCAAAGAAGATCGGAAAGACCGTCTGCATCAAGGGGGAGGTCATCCAGGTCAAGCAGACCGGCGGCCCGACCATCTTTTCCATCGCCGACGACGGCGGGGTGATCCTCTGCGCCGCCTTCGAGCGGGCCGGGGTGCGGGCCTATCCGGGAATCGACAGCGAGATGATAGTCAAGGCGGTAGGAGAGGTCAGCACCAGGAACGGCCAGATCCAGGTGGAGATCAAGTCCATGAAGCAGCTCTTCGGAGGCGAGGCCACCACCGTCAAGAACGAGATCGAGCGAGCCATCGATAAGCGGGCTGAGCCGTTCGACCCGGCGCCCCTGGTGGAGAGCGAGATCATATCCCAGCTCCGGCCGCGGATGAAACAGGTGGCCCGGGAGATCAAGAGGGCCATTCTCAAGTCCCGGCCAATCGTGCTCAGGCATCACGCCGACGCCGACGGCATATCCTCGGCAGTGGCCATAGAGAGCGCCATCCTGCCCCTCATCCGGGAGGTGAGCGGCCCGGACGCCGAGTACTACAGCTACCGCCGGGCTCCGTCCAAGGCCCCCTTCTACGAACTGGAGGACGTGACCAAAGACCTGACCTTCGCCCTGGAGGACCAGAGCCGCCACGGCCAGAAGATGCCTCTGGTGATACTCATGGACAACGGATCCACCGAGGAGGACGTGCCGGCCATGAAGCAGGCCCGGGTCTACGGCCTGGACATGCTGGTGGTGGACCACCACCATCCGGACGAGGTGGTGGACCAGTACCTGATCGCCCACGTCAACCCGGCCCACGTGGGCGGGGACTTCGGCGTCACCACCGGCATGATAGCCGTGGAGCTGGCCAGGATGATCAACCCCGAGGTGGAGGGCAAGATCAGGCACCTGGCGGCGGTCTCTGCGGTGGGCGACCGGAGCGAGGCCCCGGAGGCCAGGCGGTTCATCGAGCTGGTGGCGGACCGCTTCACCGTGGAGGACCTGCGAAATATCGCCCTGGCCCTGGACTACGAGGCTTTCTGGCTGCGGTTCAACGACGGACGGGGGCTGGTCAACGACATCCTGTGCCTGGGCCGCCTGGACAGGCACCAGCGCCTGGTAAGGCTGCTTTGCGACCAGGCCAACGCAGCCATCGACGAGCAGCTCCAGGCCAGCATGGCCCACGTCAAGACCCAGAAGCTGCCCAACAACGTGATCATGAACGTCATCGACGTGGAGAACTACGCCCACAAGTTCACCTTCCCCCCGCCCGGGAAGACCTCCGGCGAGATTCACGACCGGCTGTGCAAAAAATATCAGGGCCAGCCGGTGGTGACCATCGGCTACGGTCCGGACTTTGCGGTGCTGCGAAGCCGGGGGGTCCTGATGAACATACCAAAGATGGTGCGGGAGCTGAGAGAGGAGATCAAGGCCGGTGGGGTCAACGGCGGCGGCCACCTGGTGGTGGGCTCCATCAAGTTCGTGGGCGGCATGAGAAAGGAGGTCCTGGCCAAGCTGGCGGAGAAGATAGGCGCCTGCAGCCTGGCCCCTTCCAGCTAAAGTCTCTGGTCCCGGATTGGGCCGGTGCCCGGGCCTTCAGACCAGGGCGGCTCTCTGGCCCGCAGAATGGCGATTATTCTCCCCGGGCAAAAAAAGGTGGTCGCAATTTTTATCTCTCACCAGTCATTACTCCTGCCACTGTGAGATGCCATGAGTGAGCTAGAAGAGATCGTGATTACCGAGGACGATTACCGGGATTATCTATCGATACGTCTCCGGCTGGAGAAGAGCTGTCAGCACGAGATCCAGAAGGTGAGCTTTCCCTTCCTCTTCGCCTCCGGAAGCGAGCTTCTTCGATCTTACATCCTCAACGCCACTGAGTTTGCCGCCACCCTGGACGAGACTTATCGCCTGCCGGACCGGGGATTTATCTGGTACCTGTTCTCCCAGGCGGTCAGGGAGATCCAGATCAGCCAGGATAAAATGGTCATCAAGTACCAGCTTCTGGACGAGGACCGAAAGCCCTTCAAGCAATTTTATCTCTAGGCTGCCAGACGCCATTCAGGCTGCCCTGGAGGGCCAGCCTTCCCAGCAGAGCTTCCGCCTCCCCGGTGAGGGGGGCGGGCGCCGAGCCCTCCAGGGGTGTGCCTGGAAGGGGTGTGAAGTAATGGGCCCGGACCTTCCCCCCCTGTTCGATTATCCAGGCGGCCAGCTCCAGGGTCTTCATCTGGTCCTCCGCCGTCTCTCCGGGGAGGCAGAGTATCAGGTCCACGTTGGGGGTCAGGCCGTGGTCCAGGCAGAGCCGGCAGGCGGTCTTTATCTCCTCCACTCCGTGGCCCCGTCCCACCCGCTTCAGCACCTCCGGGCTGCCGGACTGCCCGCCGATGGACAGCGTGCGGTTGGCGCAGTAGCCGGTTATCAGCTCCAGGGATCGGTCGGTGACGAACTCCGGCCGCACCTCGGAGGGAAAGGTGCCGAAGTAGATGGGCCTGTCCAGCTCGGACAGGCTCTTCAGCAGCTCCTCCACCCGGTCCAGCCGGGGATGGACTCCGTCAGATCCGTAAGCCAGGGAGTTGGGAGAGGTCAGCCGGATGTCCTTGTGGTAGGCGGCGAACCTGGTGATGAGGGGGACCGAGCGGTGTCGCATCCTCCTGCCGAATAATCGGGGCGTCTGGCAGTAGGCGCAGCCCCAGGGGCAGCCCCGGCTGATCTCCACCGGGGCCTTCAGTGGAGGCCGAAATGGCGGGTAGCAGTCCAGGTCCACCGGCTCCCGGGCCCCGGAGAAATATGTCAGGCCATCCTTTCGATATGCCACCCCTGGAATGGCAAAGGCGTCTCCGCCCCGGCTGAGGGCCTCGATTAGCCGGGGAAGTGTCTCCTCTCCCTCCCCCACCACCACGTAGTCGAAATAGCGCAGCACCTCCTCCGGCCTGGCCGACGGGTGGGGCCCTCCGGCGATGAAGGTGGCATCGACCGCAGAGGATGAGACCTCCCGGTAGACCTCTTCTGCCTGGAAGCTGGCAAAGCTGTAAAGCATGATCCCCGGCCGGGGCTTTTCCGTCAGCTCAGCCCCTGGAAGAAGGGGCATCAGGGAGGCGATGCTGTTCAGGTTCTTCCTGTTCCAGCGAAACCAGATCTTCGTCATGACCGTTTCATCTCGAATAGGGGTACGGGACGAAATGCGGCCACGTCCACCAGACCCCGGTCGGTGAGCTTCAGCTCCGGGACCACGGGCAGGGCCAGGAAGGACAGGGTCATGAAGGGGTCCTCCAGGGCCGAGCCCAGGCGGCGGGCCGCCTCCTTCACCCGGTCGATGGCCTCCACCACCTCGGTCATGGGCCGGTCGGAGATCAGGCCGGCTATGGGCAGGGGAAGCGCCGCCCAGATCCGGCCCTCCTTCACCGCCACCAGGCCTCCGCCCATGGACCGCACCGCGTCTGCGGCGGCGAACATGTCCCCGGTGGAGACGCCCACCACGATGATGTTGTGGGAGTCGTGGGCCACCGAGGTGGCCAGGGCGCCCTCCTGCAGGCCAAATCCGCTCACCAGCCCCAGTCCCACATTGCCGGTGCCCCGGTGCCTCTCCACAACCCCTATCTTCAGGATGTCCCGATCGGTGTCCGAGACCACCATTCCGTCCTCGGACTTGGCCTCCATCAGCAGGCTCCTGGTCAGGATCTGGTCGGGTATTATCCCCATCACCCGGGCCAGGCCCTCCTCCGCCCCGATCTCCAGGGACTGAAGGGAGAGTCCGGCCACGTTCATCCGCCGGGGGAGGGCGGGCATCCCGGACGGCAGGGGTACATCAGCTCGCCGGCCCGGGCGGCAGGCCTGCCATCCTTGATCACTCCCCGCACCTGGAAGCTCTCCAGGTCCTCCAGGACCGCTATGTCCGCCCGATATCCCGGGGCTATGGCTCCCCGGTCGTGGACCAGAAAGTGGACGGCGGCGTTGATGGTGGCCATCTGCAGCGCGGTCAGGGGGTCGATTCCCAGCTCCACCGCCAGGCGGAGCATGCTGTCCAGGTTGCCCTGCTCCAGGATGTCCTGGGGATGTCGGTCGTCGGAGCAGAGCAGGAAATTGGAGGCGTTCCCGGGCTGAACCAGGGGATGCAGCTGGTTCAGGTTCCTGGCGGCGCTTCCCTGGCGAATGAAAATGCTCATCCCCAGCCGCAGCTTCTCCCGGGCCTCCTCCAGGGATACGCACTCGTGGTCCGAATGGATGCCGGCGGAGATGTAGGCTGCCAGGTCCCGGCCGGATAGGCCCGGAGCGTGGCCGTCCACCACCTTGTCCCTGGCCAGGGCGATCTTTTGCAGCACGCTTTGGTCCCGGAAGATCACGCCCGGGTAGTTCATCACCTCTCCCAGCCCCAGGACCTGGTGGTGGCCCATCAGCCCGGCCAGGTCCTCCGCCTCCAGCGCCGCCCCGGAGGTCTCCATGCCGGTGGCAGGCACGCAGGAGGGAAGCATCAGGTAGACGGAAAGAGGAATGCCGGCAGAGGAACTCAAAAGGTAGTGCAGGCCCTCCAGCCCCCAGACGTTGGCTATCTCGTGGGGATCGGCCACCACCGAGGTGGTGCCCCGGGGGACCACGGCCCGGGCGTACTCCGCCGGGGTGACCATGGAGGACTCCAGGTGGACGTGGCCGTCGATGAAGCCCGGGGCCAGCACCGATCCGGCCAGGTTCATGGTCTCCCTGGCGGAGAGGCAATCCAGGCCCACCACCCGGCCCCGGTGGACGGCCACGTCCGAGCGGTAGACCTCCCCGGAGAAGACGTTTGCCACCTCCGCCACCTCCAGGACCAGGTCCACCTCCCGCTCGCCCCGGGCGGCGGAGATCAGCTCCTCCTGAAACGCGAGATGCTTAGCCCCATAGCGGTCATGTTTAAGGTCCCCAAGGTCCGGCTGCTCCATAGAGGGAGGGAATGGAACGGGAGTTTATTTGATCTTTGGCCCTGATGGACTCCATGACCTGATGGACTGCTCCAAAAAACTTTACGATAACTTGTTTTACCCCTCCCGTTTTCTTATAATCCCCAGATACATTTACATAATAAAAATCATTTATACCGGTATCGTGTGGGAAATAAAAGAGATCAAGCTCAAGGTGGCCAAGGCTTACCCCAACGACTCG
>JAAEEW010000041.1 GCA_013415595.1 Methanosarcinales archaeon
CGGAGACGCTGAAGGCCATTCATGACCATAACCCCGAGCTGGTTGAGCTTATCGAGAGCCTGGACAAGGTGCTCCTGGAAGATGGAGCCCTGGACAGGAAGACCAAGAGGCTGATTGCCCTGGCCTGTGTGGCCACCCGGATGTGCGAGGACTGCATCTATCCCCAGGCCAAGGTGGCCATGAACTACGGGGCCACCAAGGAGGAGATCCTGGAGGCCATGCAGGTGTGCATAATCACCGGCGGCGTGCCCACCTTCTCCGTGGCCAAGAAGGGCCTGATGAAGCTCTTCCGGGAGATGGAGGACTGAACAGTCCCCCTCCCGGACTGATCTTTTGCATAAGTTCCTTTTTCCGGAGCAATTCGTTTTTGCAGTCCCGGCCGGGCCTTTTGTCCGTCGCCCAGGTCGGCCTGCACCTCCATGCCCTGAACCTTCAGTCCGCCTGAACCTATCAGTCCGCGCGCCTCAATCTTCACGCCCCGTCTCGCACTTCTGGATGATCCTCCTCACCATCTCCTCGAAGGCCTGGGCCGTCTTCTTGCGGGAGTTGAGGATGATGGGCCGGCCCCGGTCCCCGGCCCTGACTATATCCGGGTCCACCTCCACCTTCCCCAGGACGGGGACCCCCATGGACTGCACTCTTTTGTCCCCTCCGGCGGCGGAGAAGAGGTCGATAGGCCTTCCGCACTCCGGGCAGACAAATCCGCTCCTGTTCTCCACGATGCCCAGGACCGGGACCTCCATCAGCCGGGACATCTCCACCGCCCGGGCGGCGTCCATCATCGACAGGTCGTGGGGAGTGGTGACCACCACCGCCCCGGTGGGGTGCAGGAGCTGGGCTATGCTGATGGGCTCGTCGCTGGTGCCCGGGGGCAGGTCCACGATCAGGTAGTCCAGGTCGCCCCAGTCCACCCGCTCCACGAACTGCTTCAACATGGCCATCTTCATGGGCCCCCGCCAGGCCACCGACCCGTCCTCCCCCACCAGGAAGGCCATGGAGATCACGGAGAGACCCTGGTCCGGCCCCACCACGATCTGCACCGGCTCCACCTTCCCGTCCAGGCCGGAGACCAGGGGCTGTCCCTCGATCCCCAGCATCTTGGGAACGTTGGGTCCGGTGATGTCCGCATCCAGCAGGCCCACGTTCTTTCCGTAAGTGGCAAGGCTCAGGGCCAGGTTGACGGCAACCGTGGTCTTTCCCACCCCGCCCTTGCCGCTCATCACCATGATGCGGTGCCTGGCCAGCTCATTCTCTCTCGTCTCCAGGGTCATGCAAACAGCTCCAGTGCCCAGAATTCCAGGTCATGATCAAAAAAACAAGCGGTCCGTGAGCAGCCTGATGACGGCCTTCCCCGGAGGAGACATCGCCGCCCGGGCACCTGAAGGACAAAAGGCACCTGTGCAGCCTTCGGGCGATTTTTAGAGACGGATTTGTATCCATCCGGCCACTTAATTTGTGTGAAAATAGCTTTCTGCCATCTTTTTACAGGAAAATTTCATATCCTTCCCTGAGAACATGGACCACCATGGCACGACTTCTGGAGGGACGAAAGAGGGGCAGAGAGAAGATGGGGATTGGGGGCTGGATGGCGGGCGGCGACGGGACCGGCGGCGAGGGCGCCTTGAAGGCGGCCCGGCCTTCAGACCTGCCCGTCCCCTTCCTGGAGCTGGTTGCGGCCCGGGAGATACTGGGAGAGATATTCGACTTAAGCCCGGGTGAGGTGGAGGAGATGATACGCCATCGCATGGCGGAGAGGTCGGCCACCTAGACCCAACCTTCGCATCAATTTATCCGCTCGCGTCTCCTCGCCCCTTTCCCGTTCTGCTTCCACTCCCCACCTCCGGCCCCGGAATCCCTCACCTACCGGATGCTGGGTTCTTGCGGGCTTTCAGAGTCACTTGCCGTCAACGCATTTTCTGATAGCATTCCTGATCGCACCCTCTCATCGCCCTCTCATCACACACTCATCGAGCTTTGTCGCCGATCTCCCGGGCCTCTGCCTGGATGGCCCGCTCTATCTTCTCCTGCTCCCCCAGGTAGTAGTGATCGACCGGCTGCAGCTCCTCGTCCAGCTCGTAGACCAGGGGCACGGCGGTGGGGATGTTCAGGTGCACCACCTCCCGGTCGGAGATGCCGTCCAGATGCTTGACCAGGGCCCGGATGCTGTTTCCGTGGGCGACCACGATCACCCTCTGCCCGGAGAGCACCGCCGGGGCCACCGCCCCCTGCCAGTAGGGAAGCAGCCGCTCCAGGGTGTCCTTCAGCGACTCACAGCGGGGCAGGCTGGCGGGGGCCACCCCTTCGTAGCGCCGGTCCCGGTCCGGGTCTGCCAGGCCCCGCAAAGCCAGGTCCCCCAGCGCCGGGCCTGACCCTTCCCCCTCCTGGCAGGGCGGCCGGACGTCGTACCCCCGCCTCCAGGCCTGAACCTTCTCTTCTCCGTACTTCCGGACCGTCTCCTCCTTGCCCAGGCCCTGCAGGGCGCCGTAGTGACGCTCGTTGAGCTGCCAGGCCTTCTCCACCGGCAGCCAGCACAGGTCCATCTCCTCCAGGACCAGCCACAGAGTCCTGATGGCCCGCTTGAGAACGGAGGTGAAAGCCAGGTCAAACGCGTAGCCCTCCTTCCTCATGGTCCTGCCCGCCTCCCGGGCCTCCTTCACCCCCCGGGGGCTCAAGTCTGCGTCAATCCATCCGGTGAAACGCCGCTCCAGGTTGAAGGTGCTCTGTCCGTGGCGAAGGAGCACCAGTCTGTAAACTCCAGCCATGCCTTGCCTCATGCCAGATTGGACTGCGGATTTATTACACTTTTCGAGACCTGCCCACACCGGCTGTGCAAATTGATGAAAAAGTGGGCCCGGGGCTGAAAGATTCGCCTCTCCTTCCCCCGGCCCCATCCTTCCGGGCCGGGGGCCATTTTTTGTCCAATTAGGGGACAATCCAAAAAGAGTTATACCCATCGATCGGAAAAAGAGCCCCATGAACCACCGGATGTTCTACAACCCGTTCAACCTGCTCTTCATGTTAATCCTGGCAGTGATTCTCAGCATCAGCGTGGCTGTGCTCTTCCTGGGGGTGATCAGCACCGCCTTCACCAGAATCGGCTTCTCCTGGAGCGATGCCCTGATTCTCCTGCTGGTCTCCCTCCTGGGAAGCAGCGTCAACATCCCCGTGGCCAACCTGGAGTCCAGAACTCCGGTAGTGAGGGACCGCCAGGTTCGAGTCTTTGGCATAACCTACACCATCCCCTTCCAGGAGACCATTCGCACCCACACCACCCTGGCCGTCAACCTGGGCGGGGCCGTGGTCCCCACCCTGGTCTCCCTGTACCTGGTGCTGGCCTGTCCCGGCACTCTCCGGTTCTGCCTGGCCGCCATCCTGCTGGTGGCCCTGGTGACCAACCGGGTGGCCAGGCCGGTGCGGGGGGTGGGCATCGTCACCCCGGCCCTGGTGCCGCCCCTGGTGGCGGCCCTGGGAGCCTCCATCCTGGTGGCCGCCTTCCAGGCCCCCCACGAGTTCCTCTTCGCGACCGCCTACACCGGCGGGGCCATGGGAACCCTGCTGGGAGCCGACCTGCTGAACTTCGGCAAGATCCGGGACCTGGGAGCCCCGGTGGCCAGCATCGGCGGGGCCGGGACCTTCGACGGCGTCTTCCTCTCCGGAATCATCGCCGTCCTGCTGGTGTGAATAGGCAAAATATAATATGCTGACAGTCCAGAATTACCCCTCATGAGCTTGAGGGGCTTTCTGAGGGGGCTGAGAGAGGCCTCCCTCCTGCAGGAGATCCGGGAGCCGGTCTCCCCCCAGTACCAGGCTGCGGCCAGAGCATACGACGCCGGGCCCATCCTTTTTCATGACCTCAGCGGCAGCCAGGCCTGCATCAACGTCATCGGCACCCGGGACCTGCTGGCCCGGGCCCTGGGCATCCCCGCCCAGGACATGGTCAGACATCTGAGCAGCCTGGAGTTCGAGGGGCCGGTGCGAGAGGTCGACTCCGCCCCCTTCCAGGAGGTCGTCGGCCGGCCGGACCTCTCCAAAATTCCGGTCTTAACCCACTTCCCCGGGGACGGGGGGCCCTACATCACGTCGGCGGTGGTGGTCTCCCGGTTCGAGGACCGGATCAATGCCTGCGTCCACCGGCTGATGGTTCTGGGCAAAGATAGGCTGGCCGCCCGGCTGGTCCCGGGCAGGCACACCCACCGCATGTACACCGATGCCCTGGAGAAGGGGCAGACCCTGCCGGTGGCCATCGCCATCGGGGTGGACCCCCTGGTGCTCATCGCCGCCAGCACCCGGGTTCCCGAGAACAGGGAGTTCAACTACGCCGCCGCCCTGCGGGGAGGGCCGGTGGAGCTGGTCACCCTGGATAACGGCGTCCCCGCCCCCCAGGCGGAGATCGTGCTGGAGGGATACATCACCGCCGATCGGGCCTCCGAGGGCCCCGTCGTAGACATCACCGGCACCGCCGACCTGGTCAGACAGGAGCCGGTGATCCAGCTCACCCGCATGATGACCAGGGAGCGTCCCCTCTACCAGGCCCTGATGCCGGCGGGAGGAGAGCACAGGATGCTGATGGGGGTCCCCTACGAGCCCTTGATCTACCGGGCGGCCTCCAGGGTGGCCCGGGTGAAGAACGTCATGCTCACCGACGGCGGTTGCTGCTACTTCCACGCCGTGGTGCAGATCGAAAAGCAGTCCGAGGACGAGCCGAGACGGGTGGTGGAGGCCGCCTTCCAGGCCCACGGCAGCATGAAGCACGTGCTGGTGGTGGACTCGGACATCAACATCTACGACCCCCGGGACCTGGATTACGCCATCGCCACCCGGATGAGGGGGGACGAGGACATCTACCTCTATCCAAACGTGCGGGGCAGCACTCTGGACCCCAGAAGCGTGGAGGGGATGACCACCAAAGTGGGGGTCAACGCCACCGCCCGGCTGGACAAATTGTGGAAGTTCCAGAGAATAAAGCCGGGAGAGGCCTGAAAGGATCTGGGGATGGGAAAGGGAGGCGCCTCCCCGTGAACAGTTGTTTCTATTTTCCCCTCAAGCCCGGGCCAGCTCCCACAGCCTGATTTCACTTCCCTCGCCGCAGAGGGCCAGATGGCTCATCTTTGGACTGAAGGCCACCGCCCGGGCCCGGCCCAGGCAGTCTAGCTCCAACGCCTCGCAGCCGGCCACCAGGTCCCACACGCGCAGGAGCCGGCCGGAGTCTGCGGCCAGGAGATACCTGCCGTCCGGACTGAAGGCCGCCGCCAGGGCGTGGCAGGATAGATCAAAGCCCAGCGCCTCCTCGCCCCCGGCCAGGTCCCAGACGCTGCCCTGGCCCTCCTGGCTGCAGGTCAGCAGATAGCTCCCCTCTCCGCTGAAGGCCGCCGCGATCACCGGAGCTCCGCGCTCGATCCTTGATGCCTCCCGGCCGCCAGTCAGCTCCATCACCCGGGCGGAGCCGTCCTTGCCGGCAACGGCGATGTACCTGCCGCAGGGGCTGAAGGTCAGAGAGTTGATGGTATCCCCAAGGCTGGCGCGCCACAGCTCCCGCCCATTCGAAGGCTGCCACAGGCGGACCTGGTTCCAGCTGGTGGTGGCCAGATATCTCCCGTCAGGGCTGAAGGCCACCACCCGGGGTATGTAATCGTGGGATAGACGGGCTACCTCTCTGCCGGATGCATATTCGTAGATCCTGGCAGAGCCGTCCCCGGTGGAGAGGGCCAGATGACGGCCGTCCGGACTGAAGGCCAGGGCGTGAACGGAGGACGTCTGTCCCAGCCTCGATATCTCGATTCCCCGTCCCACGTCCCAGACCCGCGCTGTGCAGTCGTCGCCGGCTGTGGCCAGATGGCGGCCGTCAGGGCTGAAGGCCAGAGACCACACCCTACCTCTGTGGCCGGTGAGGGGTGGGAGCAGTGAACTGACGGCCAACCCCGGCAGCGTGCCGAATCCGGGCAGGGAGGCCGGGTCCGCCTTCTCGAGCCACTCCCGGCGGGCCCTGCACTCAGCCGATAGATCGGCGTTCAGGCTCTCCAGCCTGCCAGTCATCCTCTCGATCTCAGCCTTCATTGTGGGCAGGTCGGGATTGGTGGGGATGCGAATCAGGGAGATCCTGTCCGTGGCCATGGACAGGGCCACCAGGGGAACTCCTCCCACCACCACCAGCTTGGCGTAGTGCTTGACCTTCTTCCAGAACAGCTCCCCCTCCAGCTCCTGCAGCTTCTTCTGATAGGCATTCAGCTCTGAGCCCATCTCCGAGGCCATCTTCCTGTAATCCCTGCTAAAGAAGCTGCGATCGAAGGCGATGAGGCCCTGGGTGGGGTAATTCTCGGTGCATTCGTAGACCTGGAGCAGGGCGTTTCGCCGATCCCCCATGAAATAGAAATAATTGAAGTTGCCCCAGTAGCCCAGAGCAATGAGGTCCCGGTTATCGGCTTCCCCGGACGTTCCTTTGGTCTTTCCGAGGGGATCCAGATTGATCAGATAATTGAACTCCCGGCGAGCATTGCGATACTCTTCCAGCTCTACCTCCGAAATATCGGAGCTGATTCCATCCACCAGATGCCTCAGACCTACCCTGGCCTTTATCAGCACCTGCTCATCCAGCTTCTCGTCGATTCTCCTGAGCTGGTCCTTGATCTCGTCAAACCGCCTGTTAATTTGCTGGGGATTGTTCCTGATCATCTTCTGGGCTGAATCCAGCGCACATAGCATCCTGAAGGCAAGCCAAATATCCATTCCCGATCAACTCGCATTGCTATACAATAGAGAGAAATCTCTGAAAAGACCAGCCAAGACTCTCGAGTCCCATTTTCAAAGAGAGCTGAAGGTCACGGCAAATGAACCGGGAATCTAATAAACCTGTCGAAAAAGTCGACCAGATTCCAAAGAGGCCCCATGATGAGACTATTCGCTACGAATGACCCATGTAGGGCCCCTATGCCAGGGCCCCGATCCCTGGCCACCTCAGCTAAATTTCCAGGTACAGCCTGATGCTGTAGATGGCCGCAGCCGCCAGGAATAGCCCGATGCATAGGGCCATGATCTGCAGAGCAATATCCGGAACCACTCGTCCCACCTCATCCCCTGACTTCTATTCTCTCCTCTGACCTCTCTTCCGCTTCGCGAGCTGCACCGGCCCGCCCGAAACCGGAGACTATGGCCGTCACCCTCACCCGGCTGCCGAAGTCCTTTCTCACCCTGGCCCCCCAGATCAGGTGGGCCTGGGGGTCCAGTTCCCTGGTCATGGCCAGGGCGATGGCCGAGGCCTCCCGCAGGGTGATCTCCTCGCCGGCGGTGATGTGGAGCAGGCAGCGGGTGGCCCCCCTCCAATCCGCCTCCAGCAGGGGATTGTGCAGAGCCGACCGGATGACCTCCTCCGGTCCGTCGCTGGTTCTGGCCTCCCCCACCAGGATGGCCGAGGGCTGGCCGGCCTTGATCACCGTCCTCAGGTCGGCATAGTCCAGGTTGATGAGGGAGGGCTCGCTCACCGCCTCGGAGAGCCCGGAGACCATCTCCGCTGCCACCTGGTCCATCACCGAGAAGGCCCCGGCCGGTGATAGATGGGGGGCGATCTGCAGCAGTCGGGAGCGGTCCAGCAGGATCAGGGAATCCAGAATCCCCTGCAATCCACGAACCGGGGACTCCTGAACCAGCAGCTGGAGCCGTTCCCTGGAGAGGGCGGTGGTGAAGATGCCTATTCCCATGGCCCCCACATCCCTGACCAGCCCGGCCAGCACGGGAAGGGCTCCGGTGCCCGTCCCTCCGCCCAGGCCGGCGACCAGGATGATCAGCTCGTAGCCCTGGAGCAGCTTTCTGAGGGCCGGGATGTCCGACTGCGCCGCCCGGCGGCCTACGTCCCAATCGCCATGAGCCCCCAGGCCTCCCGCCACCTCCCGGCCTATCAGCAGCTTGCGGTCGGCCACCGCCTGGGCAAGCTGGTGGACGTCGCTGTTCAAGGCCACCGTATCCGCCCCCGACAGACGGCCCCGGCCCAGCCTGGAGACGATCCTGCTTCCGGCCCCGCCCAGTCCCACCACGGCAATCCGGGATGGCGCGTCCTCGACGGAGGAACCCGGGCGGCACCTGGCCTCCTCAGAGCCGGTCCCGGGAGGGCTGGTAATGCTCATGGCCCCTTTTTGCACTCCTTTTAAACTTCCTTAACTATCTAATTCCCCGTATCTTAATAATAGTACATAAGTCTTCCCGGAAGGATATCTTTATCATCGATCCTGAACTGCGGGGATTTATGGTGCTAGACGAGATTTTGGTCACCAGAGCCATCGTTGAGAGCTACCTGGAGAGCTTTCTGAAGTACACGGACGTGGACGTGGCTCTGGTGGGAGCCGGTCCTGCCAACCTGGTGGCTGCCAAGCGCCTGGCCGAGGCTGACGTGAAGACCGTCCTCTTCGAGAAGAGGCTGTCTGTGGGCGGCGGCCTGTGGGGCGGGGGGATGATGTTTCCCAGGATCGTGGTGCAGAAGGATGCCTGCCGCATACTGGACGAGTTTGGGATCTGGTACCGGGAGTACGAGGACACGTACTTCGTGGCCAACTCCATCGAGGCCGTGGCCAAGCTCACCGCCGGGGCCATCGACGCCGGGGCGGAACTGATCAACCTGGTTACGGTGGAGGACGTAATGATCCGGGAAGACGACCGGGTGGCCGGGCTGGTAATCAACTGGACGGCGACGGAGATGGCCGGGCTGCACGTAGATCCTCTGTCCATCCGGGCCAGGCTGGTCATTGACGGCACCGGCCACGACGCCGTGGTCTGCCGGGTGGTCCAGAGGAAGATTCCGGGAGCCAGGATCGGGACCCAGGGGGTCATGGGAGAGAAGCCCATGTGGGCGGAGCAGGGGGAAAGGACGGTGGTCGAGGCCACCGGCGAGGTCTACCCCGGGCTCATCGCCGCCGGAATGGCCGCCACCACGGTCTGTGCCGGCCCCCGCATGGGCCCCATCTTCGGGGGCATGCTCCTCTCCGGAGAGAAGGCCGCCTCCATCGCCCTGGAGAAGCTGGGCCGCTAGACCCGATCGGGGATGGGCGAGATGAGAGGGGCACAGCATCTGGCTGAGTTCATCCTGGCCCACTACTGCGGACGGGTGGTGGAGGTGGGGGTGGGCTATCAGGGGGACGTGGCCTGCCGGCTGCAGAGCCTGGACCTGGTGGCCACCGACCGGTCCGGCCGGGACCTGGACGGGCTGACGGTGGTGGGAGACGACGTCTTCTCCCCCCGCCTGGAGCTCTACCAGGGGGCCAGCCTGCTCTACTCCATCCGCCCGCCCCTGGAGATCCAGGTGGCCATGGGACGTCTGGCCCGGCAGGTGGGGGCAGACGTGCTCGTCCGCCCTCTGGGAGACGAGATCGCTGATCTGCCCGGATTTGTGCGCACCCTGGTGAACCACGGCCAGGCCCGATTCTACCTGTTCAAACCTCTCTGATCCAGGGCGCCCCAATCCAGGAGCGTCCAGGATTGGATGCGGCTGCCTCCCCGCCGCGCCCTTCCACCCCCGAACCGCCGACCCCGGGGGCAGAACGACGCCTATGGCCCGGGCCCCGGCCGGCGGCTCGGGAGGCAATCGTGGCCCGGGCACCATCGCCAGGACACGGGAAATCGAGGCCCTTCGCCGCTCTCTTTCAGCTCCCCAGCTCCGGGAGGGCCTTCTTCAGCACCTCGGCCACCAGCACCACCACCAGAGTGGTTGCAGCCACCTGAATCCAGCTCTCCAGGGAGAGTGGCGCCGTCTCGAACAGCCTCTGGAAGAGGGGCAGGTAGATGGCCGCCAGTATGGCCAGGGCAGATGCCACGATTCCTCCCAGCAGCTTCACGTTGCCCCGGGGGTTCAGGCGGAGGATGGACTGGTGGAGGGACCGGCTGCTGTAAGAGTTGTAGATCACCGCCACCCCCATGGCGGCGAAGGCCATGGTCCGGGCGTGCTCCAGGCTCTCCCCGGCCCGGTAGGACTGCACGAAGAGGGCCAGGGCCCCCAGGAAGATGGCCGAGGAGACGCCGAAGGTGTAGATGAGCAGGGGCCGGGAGAGGATGGCCTCGCCGGGGTTCCGGGGGCGGCCCTCCATCAAGCCCTTTCTGGCTGGCTCCACGGCCAGGCCGATGGCCGGGAAGTCCTCGGCCACCACGTTGATCCACAGTATCTGCAGGGCCAGGAGGGGGACTGGCAGGCCCACGACCACTCCGACCAGGATCAGCATCACCTCGGCAAAGGTGCAGGAGAGCAGGTAGGAGCTGGCCTTGCGGATGTTGTCGTAGATCCGCCTCCCTTCCTCCACGGCGCTGACGATGGTGGCGAAGTTGTCGTCGGCGATCACCATGTCTGAGGCCTCCTTGCTCACCTCGGTCCCCGCCCGGCCCATGGCCACCCCGATGTCCGCCGCCCGCAGGGCCGGGGCGTCGTTCACCCCGTCCCCGGTCATGGCCACCACGTGGCCCCGTTTCTTGAAGGCGTTCACGATGCGCACCTTGTGCTCCGCCGTGGCCCGGGCAAAGGCCGAGATCCCGTCGATGCGGTCCATGAGCTCCTGCTCGCTCATGCGGTCCAGCTCCGGGCCCTCCAGCACCCCTCCTTCCCCGGCGATGCCAAGCTCCTCGGCGATGGCCTGGGCGGTGAGCTTGTGGTCTCCGGTGATCATCACCGGCTTGATGCCCGCAGCCATGCAGGTGCGAATGGCCGCCGCCGCCTCCTCCCGGGGCGGGTCCATTATGCCCACCAGGCCCACATAGGTCAGGTCCGCCTCCACATATTCCCGCTCCACAGGCTCCTCGGGGGCCAGATCCTTTGAGGCGAAGGCCAGGACCCGCAGCGCCCGCCTGGCCATGTCCTCCGAGGTGGCCAGGATGCTCCTCCGGTCCTCGTCGGTCAGAGGCCGCATTCCCCGGGGGTCCATGATGCTGGTGCAGTGGTCTAGCACCACCTCCACCGCCCCCTTCATGGAAACGGAGAGACCTTCCGCGGACTGGTGGACGGTGGTCATGCGCCTCATCTGGGAGTCGAAGGGATACTCCAGGATCTCCACGTTCTCCCCGCGAACCCGATCCAGCACCCCGGCCTTCCTGGCCAGGACTATCAGCGCCCCTTCGGTGGGGTCTCCGGCCACCCGCCAGCCTCCGTTGCTGTTCTCGACCTCCGAGTTGTTGCATACAGCCCCCACCTCCAGCAGGCTCACGAGCTGCCGGTCCTTCTCCGGCTCCACCGGCCTCCCCTGACGAAGGAAGGAGCCCTCAGGCTCGTACCCCGAGCCGGTGACCTCCACCCGCCCCCCGGCCCAGATCTCTCTTACCGTCATCTCTCCCCGGGTCAGGGTTCCCGTCTTGTCGGTGCAAATCACGGTGGTGGAGCCCAGGGTCTCCACGGCCTGCAAGCGGCGGATGATGGCGTTCTTCCGGGCCATGAGCTGGGTGCCGTAGGCCAGGGCCAGGGTGACCACGAAGGGCAGAGACTCCGGTATCCCGGCCACGGCCAGGGCGGCGGCGATGATCAGCGTGTCCAGAACCGGGTTTCCGCGGCTGATCTGGAGGAAGAAGACCACTCCTGCCGCCAGAAATACCAGAAATGCCAGTTGCCGGGCCAGGCTCTCCAGCTTGACCTTGAGGGGCGGGTCCTCCGGAGCCTGCTGAACCATGCCCGAGATGCGGCCCAGCTCTGTGCCCTGGCCGGTCTCCGTGACCACCGCCCGGGAGTTGCCGTAGCCGATGATGGTCCCCATGTAGATCATGTTCCGCCGTTCGGCCAGGGGGACGTCTCCCTCAATGGTGGCCGGGTCCTTTCTCACCGGCACCGACTCTCCGGTGAGGGAGGCCTCGATGGCCTGCAGGGACATGGACTCCAGGATGCGGGCGTCGGCGGGGACCTTGTCCCCGGCCTCCATGTAGATCACGTCCCCGGGCACCAGATCTCTCACCGGCAGGCTGACCATGCTGCCGTCCCGATAGACGTCGGCCTCCGGGGCCACCATCTCCCGCAGGGCATCCATGGCCCGCTCGGCCTTGAACTCCTGGACGAAGCCCAGCAGGGCGATGAAGAACAGAATGCCCAGCACCACGTAGGCGTTGGTGGTCTCCCCGGAGAACCAGGAGATGGCCGAGGCGGCCAGCAGGACCAGGACCATGTAGTTCTCGAACTGGCGGAGGAATATGCGGGCCGGGGAGGGCTTGTAAAGGCTGGCCAGCTCGTTTGGCCCCGTCTCCCCCAGCCGCCTGGCCGCCTCCGGGCTGGACAGTCCCTCCGGGCTGGACCGGAGACTCTCCAGGGCCTTCCCGGGGTCCAGGGAGTGCCAGTCGGTCATGGGGCGCTCACCCGGCTGCTCTTCACCTGAAAATCAGAACACGGTGCACAGGATATCATCTTCATAAAATTCCTCTGGCTCGCAGGGGATCAATAGCCAGGAGGGATTGCCCCTCCAGAGAGCAGACGAGTCACAGGACCTGTGGCTGATTGAAACCGCCGCGATTGATATCGATTATTCCGTCCATCCTCTTGCTTTTCTGGTGGTCGTGAAGTCTTTGGCTAATCCAGGTCGGGCTTTCCCCCCAGAGCGGCGGGAAAGCAACGACCTGCCCGGCCCTGCTGCCGGGGTGATTTGGGGATATTGACTCTTTAGGGTAGGCATTGCTGGTATTTAGGAGATGCCCCTGCGAAATTTTTAATTATAGTTTAACAATATTTATTAATACAAAGACGATCTTTTTTTGACTGACCAATAAAAAACGATAATTTTAAATATAACAAGATAAACTTATAATCAAAGAAGTAGGAGGTTATGCAACTGCCGGCCAAGTACAACTGGGGAGGAGACGAGATCCTGAGGGACACCATCATGTGGAACAAGCGAGCAGTCCTGGGATACCCCAACGTCTACATCCCCACCGACATCCGGGAATGGATCGCTTCGCCGGAGAGCGAGGTGATCAAGAGCACTCTTCGGGAGATCGACCTGCCCTCGGCCAGGAATGCCGGCTCCTTCGACCTGCGGGCCTGGAAGATCTGGAAGTACGTGGCCGAGAACGTTCAGTACGTGACCGACGAGGAGTCCAGCGGCGTTGTCGACTTCTGGCTGTACCCTGCCGAGACCCTCACTCTGCGCAAGGGCGACTGCGAGGACTCCTCCTTCCTCCTGGCCTCCCTGCTCCTGGCCAGCGGAATAAGCGATCACTGCTTCCGGGTGGTGCTGGGGAAGGTGCAGGGGGCCCAGGGAGACTACGGCCATGCCTGGGTGGTCTACCAGGGCGAAGACGGCAAGTGGTGCCAGCTGGAGAGCACGGCCAACTCCGTGCCCCCATCCCTGGTCCAGGCCGACCCCCTCACCGAGAGCGGGGCCAAGGACAGGTACGAGCCCCAGTTCTGCCTCAACCGGGCTCACCTGTGGCTGATCTACCCGGCACAGATGCAGATGGCGGAGTACATCCAGATGAGGGAGACCACCCCCGGCGGGCGGCCCGGGGCTTCCCTCTAGGCCCCAGGGGGGAAGGTTTCCGGGGCGCCGGATTCCGAAGAGGCCCGGGAACTGGCCAGATCGAGGCCCGGGCAAGATCCCGGAGAATCTACCGGAATTGGCGGTCCTTGGCCAGCCGCTCGAACCGCTCTGCGATGCCTTTCCAGTGGGAGCCCTGCCAGTAGGTCTGCCCGCAGGCCAGGCACCTCCAGGCGATCTTGCACTCCTTTGTCTGCTCCTCGAAATCCCCCGGTGATTCAATCGAAGATCCTTCCATGGCCGGGGATTCTTCCGCAACCAGAGATTCTTCCCGGACCAGAGGGCCGTTGCATAGCGTGCACCTGGCCGGCTCCTGCTGAAATGTGACGCCGGCCCTGGCCATCTCCTGGAGCTGATCGTCCAGCCGGGAGGAGCGGATCAGTATGCAGTCCTGGCCGGCCCGGGCGCAGGCCTGCGATAGCTCCCGGTCCCGGGTGATGAGGGTTCTCCCACCCTCCCTGGCCCGGCTCATCAGCCCCCGGTCATCTTCGTCGCCCGGATTTTCCACGTCCAGCCCGGCCATCCGCAGCCCGCGGCCCAGGCGAAGGAGCATGTGGTCCACCAGGAAGGCCCCTTTCATAGCTGGAGAATGGAAGGCCGCAACTATTTATCAATTGAGCCGAATTTTTGGGAGCGATGAAGAAGGCCATGAGCAATGTGGACGCGGCCGCCATGGTCGCCGAGCTGCAGGAGCGGCTGGTGGGCGGCTTTGTGGGCAAGGCCTACCAGATCACCGGAGACTCCGTCTGGATCACCGTTCAGTCCCCGGCCGAGGGCCGACTGGACCTGCTGATCGAGGCCGGCAAGCGCATCCACATAACGAGGGGGGAGCGGAAAGCCTCCAAGACCCCGCCCCAGTTCCCGACCATGCTCCGGGCCCACCTGTCCGGGGGCCGCATCGCCGCCGTGGAGCAGTACGACTTCGACCGGGTGGTGCAGATCACGGTGGAGAGAAGCGGCGGAAAGCGACTGCTGGTGGTGGAACTCTTCCCCAAGGGAAACGTCGTCCTCCTGGACGAGGAGATGAAGATAATTCTCCCTCTCCGGCCCATGGCCTTCCGGGGGAGGAAGCTGGTGGCCGGGGAGGAGTACCTCTACCACTACGGCCAGCAGGACCCCCGGTCCGTATCCCTGGAGTACCTGACCAACCTGCTGACCACCTCCGATGCCGACCTGGTGCGAACCATCGTGCGGGGCCTGAACATGGGCGGGGTCTACGGCGAGGAGGTCTGCCTGAGGGCCGGCCTGGAGAAGAACCGACCGGCGGCCACCCTGAATCCCGAAGAGATGGTGAGGGTCCGCGATTCCCTGAGGGCGGTCTTTTGCCTGGAGGAGGTCCAGCCCCGGATCGTTTTGCAGGACGGCCAGCCCCTAGACGTGATCCCCTCCCCCCTCCAGGTTTACCGGGAGCGGGAGGCCAGGCCCTTCACCAGGTTCAGCGAGGCTCTGGACGCCTTCTTCGTGGCCGAGGAGCCCGCGCAGAAGAAGACGGCCATAGACCGCAGGCTGGAGATCCAGCAGCGGGCCATCCAGGAGTTCGAGGCCCTGGAGAGGGAGAGGGCTCTTCTCGGAGAGATGGTCTACCAGCACTACGGAGAGATAGATGCCATTCTGAGGGTGATTGCCGGGGCCAGGGAGAAGGGATTTTCCTACCAGGAGATCTGGGACCGCATAAGCGAGTCCGGAATGCCGAAGGCCCAGGCCATCAGGTCCCTGGACTACAGGGGGGAGTTCAGGATGCAGGTGGAAGACCGGGAGCTGGAGCTGAACGCCGAGCTGACCGTTCCCCAGAACGCAAAGCGCTACTACGACCGGGCCAAGGAGGCGGGCAAGAAGCACTCCGGAGCGGTGAGCGCCTACGAGGCCACCCTGCAGCTAAAAGACAGGAAGGCGGAGCCCCGCAAGTCGAAGGGCCCGGTCCTGCGCAGGAGAAAGCCCCGCTGGTTCGAGAGGTTCCGGTGGTTCACGTCCTCAGACGACTTCCTGGTGATCGGCGGCCGGGACGTGGACAGCAACGAGGAGATCTACGCCAAGTACCTGGAGAAGAGGGACCTGGCCCTGCACACCGACGCCCCCGGGGCGCCCCTGACGGTGATCAAGACCGAGGGCCGGGAGGTGCCGGAGACCACCATCCAGGAGGCGGCCCAGTTCGCCGTCTCCTACAGCAGCATCTGGAAGGGGGGGCTGGCCGAGGGCGACTGCTACCTGGTGAACGGCGACCAGGTGACCAAGACCCCGGAGCCGGGGGAGTTCCTGCGAAAGGGGGCCTTCGTCATCCGGGGAGAGCGCCGCTACTTCCGGGACGTCCCGGTGGGTGTGGCAGTGGGCATCGCCGGGGATATGCTCATCGGCGGGCCGGTCTATGCCATCGAGGAGCGGGCCGATCCGGTGGTGGTAATCGAGCCGGGGGAGTTCAACGCCGACGACCTGGCCAAGCGGATCTACCGCCAGTTTGCGGAGAAGTACGAGGACAAGAGGGTGATCAAGGCCATAGCCCCCACCGACCTGATCGTCTCCTTCCTGCCGCCGGGAGGCTCCAGGGTGCGGGAGAGGTAGAGACTCCGGCCCCGGATGAATCCGGCCGTTCCCGAGGACCGTTCATACTATAAAAAGAAAGGTTTAAAGTACTTGGCGCAGACATTCTGTCATGATTTCTCTGGCCGAGTTTCAAGATGCTGCCCGGGTCCTCCAGGGCAGGATCCTGCCTACGCCCCTGATCTACAGCCCCACCTTCAGCCAGATGAGCGGAGCGGAAGTTTACCTCAAGCTGGAGTGCCTGCAGAAGGGCGGCTCCTTCAAGGTCCGGGGGGCCACCTACAAGGTGCAGTCCCGCCGGCAAGAGATCGGCCCTGGGGGAGTGGTGGCCGCCTCCGCCGGAAACCACGCCCAGGGGGTGGCCCTGGCCGCCAGGGACGCCGGGGTCCCGGCCAGGATCGTAATGCCCAGGTGGGTCTCCATCAGCAAGCAGGAGGCCACCCGCCGCTACGGGGCAGAGGTGATCCTGCAGGGAGAGACCCTGGTGGAGAGCATCGCCCTGGCCCGGGAGATGGCCGGGGAGGGCCGGACCTTCATCCACCCCTACGACGATCGGGAGATCGTGACCGGCCAGGGAACCATAGGGCTGGAGATCGTGGAGGATCTGCCGGACGTAGACTGCATCTTCGTGCCCCTGGGCGGCGGGGGGCTGATCAGCGGCATAGCCCTGGCCGCCAGAGCCCTGAGGCCAGAGGTCCGGATGGTGGGGGTGCAGGCCGCCTCCTGCCCCTCCGCCCGGGCGGCCCTGCAGGCCGGCGAGCCGGTGGAGGTCGCAGCCCAGAAGTCCATCGCCGACGCCATTACCGTCACCCGGGTGGGAGACCTGAACTTCCCCATCATCCGGGACTGTGTGGACCATGTGGCCCTGGTGGAGGAGGACCAGATAGCTGCGGCCATACTGATGCTCCTGGAGCGAAAAAAGGTGCTGGCCGAGGGCGCCGGAGCCGCGCCCCTGGCCGCCCTCCTGAACATGACCGCCTCCGTAGCCCGGGGGAGCAAGGTGGTGCTGGTGGTCTCCGGCGGAAACCTGGACCGCACCCTCCTGGACCGCATCTTGCGGCAGGGGATGCTGCACAGCGGCCGGATCATGCGCTTCTCCGTCTGCCTGGAGGACGTCCCCGGCTCTCTGGCCCGGCTGCTATCCCTGATGGCCGAGCAGGAGGCCAACGTGCTGCACATCCGCCACGTGCGAAGCGAGCGGGAGCTGCCCATCTGCGCCAGCCGGGTGGAGGTGGAGATGGAGACCCGGGGCTTCGAGCACGTGAAGAGGATAGCCGAGGCGCTGAGGCAGGCCGGGTACCGCATGGAGATGAAGTGAGACTTAGATGAAGATGAGGTGAGACTGAAGTGGGCGGGCCCCTTTTTTGATGATGTCCCTTCCCGTCTTGCCCTTCACCCGTTCTTCCTGTAGAGCACGTGCCCGCACTGCTTGCAGTGGGAGGCGTCCATGTCGTGGCGGTTGAGGCCGCAGTCGGGACAGATGACGCTCTTCTTGGCGGAGATGGTCAGCCACTCCCGCACGATCTGGCTGGCCTGCCAGGGTATGAGGATTATCCCGGAGATGATCATCAGCACCGTCACCCACCTCCCGGCTTCGGAGACGGGGACGATGTCGCCAAAGCCCACCGTGGAGAGGGCGACGACGGTGAAGTAGAAGGCGTCGCCGAAGTTTCTCACCATGGGATTGGCCGGGCTCTCCACATAGTAGAACAGCCCTGAAGAAATGAAGAAGATGATCAGTATGGTGAGGGTCAGGCGCATCACCTTCAATAGATCGGTGGCGATGACGCCAAAGAACATGTGGTCGACGGCGAAGAAGCGCAGGAAGCGGAATATGCGAAAGACGGCAAATACCCGGATGGTCTTCAGCACGCCGATGTGCAGGGAGAGGCCGAAGAAGGGCATTATTATCTCCAGAATGGTGGGAAAGATGGCCACCAGGTCGATGATGCTGTAGATGTGCCTGACGTGGGAGCGCCGGTCGTAGCTGCCGTAGAGCCGGAGGACGTACTCCACTATGAAGAAGAAGACCACCGACACCTCAATCCTCCACAGGACCTCTCTGGCCTGATCGGAGATGGTGTAGGTGTTGGCCACGAAGATGGCGCAGATCAGCAGGTTGAGAGATATTATCAGGAAGTCTATGCCCCGGCCGAGAGGCGTCCGGTGATCTATCATATAAAAGTGAACAGACTCCCTGAAGGAGCGTTCGGGCTGGCTAACCTGACTGTTCTCTGGCCTGGACATCGTGATCACTGTTATGTTTTACCGGAATAAGTTGTCTTCGATGGGATATCCAATAAGTAGTATAAAAAAGTAGTATAAAAATTTCTTTGGCCCGGGGGTTCACATTCGCCCTCCGCCCTCCTCGACCTTATATCTCCACCGGAGGATGGGCTGAATCATGGATTTCGAGCTCCACCCTGCCGTATCCCTGAAGGCGGGCACCTTCAACCTGCTCATCGCCCCGGAGAGCATGCTGGCCGGGGCCCTGAAAGACCACCTGGAGCTCCAGCGCTACAAGATGCTCTACGTCTGCGGCAACTACTCCCGCATACTGACCGGGCTGGACCGCAGGTTTCGAAACCTGGAGGTGAGGAGGGCCTTCACCGCCTTCCAGCTCCTGACCGTGCTGGAGGAGGCCGGACAGACCATCGTCCTGGTGGAGCACGACCCCACCCTGTACGAGGACCTGATGGAGATGGCGGACTACGTGGCCCGGGCCCTGAAGGACGCCGCCGCCCGCTCCCTGGTGCTGCTCTACTCCCCGGCCAGCGACCCCTTCCTGGAGGAGATGGCCCGCCTGGCGGACCGGGCGTTCTTCTTCAGCCAGCCGCCCCAGGCCCGCCGCCCGGGAAAGTCCCGCCGGACCACCACCGGCCAGTCCACCCTGGAGGCATTCTGATTGGGCCGCAGCTTCGAGAGCGTGCGGATGGGGGCCCGGGAGGTCTCGGAACGGTGGCTCAAGGCCAGGCGGGCCCTGAAGAAGGACGAGCAGATCTACGCCCAACGGCTGGCGGAGATGGCCAGGAAGCACTCCAGCGAGGCCTTCTATGCCTTCGACGACCCCCTGGAGGCCGCCGTGTTCTCCGTCCTGCTGGAGATGATGAAGGAGATGGAGGCGGGAAAGGCCGGCGGAGGGCCCATGGAGGGCGCCGGCTGGTGCCTGGCCGACCACGACCACGACGGCAAGCGCGGCCAAGACGGCCGGAGCGGCGATGAAGGAGGGACGGGAGGAGGAACAGAATGTGGATCTTCGACTCCGGATACCGGGGATGGGTCGAGCTGTGGGCCAAGAAGGGACCAAAGTCGATCGAAGAGAGCAGGATAGCCTGCCCCCGGTCCTTCTATCTCCACCTGAAGGACCCCCACCCCCACTGGGAGATGCTGGAGGCCCTGGAGGGACTGTACGGGGCGGAGGAGTGCCGTTTCCAGACCGTCTACGGGCCCCGGGAGGGCTACCGGGTCTTCGCCGGGCGAGGGGTGGCGGAGAAGATCGAGCGGCAGACCAGGTTCCAGGCCGAGCTGTACAACGTGAATGTCAGGATGGACCAGCGCTTCCTGGCGGAGAGGGGCGGCTTTCCCTGCAGCTACCCCCGGGAGTCCAGGTTCGCCCACAGCTTCCCCGTTCCCCTCAGCCGCCTGGAGATGAAGGTGCAGGGCAACCCCAGCCTGGACCGGTCGGTTTGCTCCCTGGTGGTCGATGACGGCCGGAGAAGGGTCCTGGAAGGCCCGGAGAAGGCGGTGCTGGAGGACCTGTTCGAGCTGGTGAAGAGCGCCAACCCGGACGTCATCCTCTTCCCCCAGGCCGACCTGTGGACCGGGCTCATGGAGGCCCGGGCCCGGCACTACGGACTGGAGGTCACCTTCAGCCGCAGCGGCCGGTTCCGGAAGCTGGACTCCCGCCCCTACTGGAGCTACGGCAAGGTCAACCACAAGCACGCCGCCCTGATCCCCGAGGGCCGGATACTCATAGACACCGAAAAGAGCTTCACCTACCGGGAGGGAGGCCTGGCGGGGGTGCTCCTGGCCTCCCGCCTCTCCGGGCTGTGCCCCAACCTGACCTCCCGCTTCACCCCCGGAACCCTGATATCCAGCTACGAGGTCTACGAGGCCCTGGCCCGGGGGATGGCCGTGCCCTTCCGGAAGCGGGACCCGGAGAGGGTGCGGGATCTGGCCGAGCTGAAGGCCGCGGACAGGGGGGGCATGATCTTCCAGCCCCGGCCGGGGGTCTACGAGAAGGTGCACCAGCTGGATTTCACCTCCCTCTACCCCACCATAATCGTCAACTACAACCTGTCCCCGGAGACCGTAGCCCAGCCGGCCCAGTGCAGGGGATTCCTGAGCACCATCCTGGAGCCCCTGCTGAACCTGCGAATCGAGACCAAGAGGCTGAAGAAGTCCCAGCCTGAGATGAAGGGCCTGGACGCCGTCCTGAAGTGGATGCTGGTTACCTGCTTTGGCTACACCGGCTACCGCAACGCCAAGTTCGGCCAGATAGAGGTGCACGAGCACATCACCGGCATATCCAGGGATCTCCTGCTGCAGGTGAAGGACATCGCCGAGGACATGGGACTGGAGGTGCTGCACGGCATCGTCGACTGCCTATGGGTGCGAGGGGGGCCGGCATCCGGGTTCAAGGAGGCGGTGGAGAGGGAGACGGGGATACTCACCGAGGCCGAGTCTTACCACTGGATCGCCTTTCTGCCCATGAGCGACGGCTCCGGGGCCTACAACCGCTATTTCGGCAGGCTCTCCGACGGCCAGGTCAAGGTCAGAGGGGTGGCCGCCCGCCGGGGGGACACGCCCCCCTACGTGCGCCGGATGCAGATGGAGATGCTCCAGGCCCTGGCCGGGGCGGAGGACCTGACCAGCCTGGCCCAGCGGGAGGAGCAGATGAGGAGCATCGGCCAGCGCTACATCCTGGAGCTTCCCGGCGCCAGCCCGGAGGAGATGGTCATCCGCCGCCGTGTGAGCAGGCTGTCCTACACCCGGCGCTGCGCCGAGGGATCGGCGGTGGAGGCCTTTCGCAGGCGAAAAATCCAGGTGGCACCGGGCATGGAGATCGGCTACGTGGTCCGGGACGGCAGGAGGTGGTCCGTGGAGACGGAGTGGGACGCCCGGGACTTCGACATCGGATATTACCGGACCCTGGCGGAGAAGGCCTGGAAGGAGGTGGCCTTCGTCTTCGAATGGCAGAGGGAGAAAAGAAGAGATGCCGTCTGAAAGTATGAACTCCGGGGCGATCCAGATCCCCGAAATTCAGACGCCGTCAGGCACCTGATCTCCTCCGGCATCCATCTCCCTGATGGACCGCCAGTAGAAGTAGCCGATGATGGAGATGGTCACCAGGGGGGAGAGCCAGCTTGGAATGTGCATGCCGAAGCTGTCCAGGATCATGATGCTCCCCAGGCACAGTATGGAGTACATGGCCCCGTTCTTGAGGTACCTGTACTTCTTGATCCGCTCGATGTTCCCGATGGTCACCTCTCGCACCACTATGGCCCCCAGGCCGTTTCCCAGCAGTATCAGAGGCACGGATAGGGTGAAGGCGAAGGCCCCCAGAACGCCGTCGATGGAGAAGGTGGCGTCGATCACCTCCAGGTAGAGGATCTTGCTCACGTCCGACATCTCGCTGCTCATGAGCCTTCGCTCGTTCTCCTCGGCGTTCTGCTTGAAGCCGTGGGTTATGAAGAAGGCGGTGGAGCCGGTTACCGCCCCCAGGGCCATGAGAGGCTCCCGTTTGATGGCCAGGTAGACCAGGACGGTGAGCAGGATGGAGACCACGGCGTAAAACCAGATACCCTGGGTGCGAACGAAGCGCTCCCCCCGCAGCCCGTAGCGCTTGGGCTCCAGGAAGAGCCAGTGGAAGAACAGGAAGACCAGGAATGTCCCTCCGCCGATGAGCAGCACCGGCGCCGAGGACTCGATGGCCTCGATCACCAGGGGGTCGTTGCTGAAGGTGCTGGTCAGGGCCCCCACCGGGCCCAGCGACGGCGTGGTGATCCACACGATGAGCCAGGGCAAGACGCCCCTCACCACGAAGACGGCGAAGAGGAGGCCCCACAGCAAGAACCATCGGCGGGCCTTAGCCTGCATGGTGGACAGGACCTCGGCGTTGATGATGGCGTTATCTATGCTGCTGATGGTCTCGAAGAGGCACAGTCCGACCACGATGAGGATCATGGAGATGAGATCTAGCATGTCGATCACCGGCAATGAAGTCAAGGAATTTAAAGTGAACCACCTCCCCGCCCGGCGGGATGGGGCGGGATGGGGCAGGATCGGCATGGCAGCGGAAAAACAAAGAGCTGAGGGCTAGATACGGATGAGAGCTGATGCGATTCCGGATCATAAGGCCGGCTCACCATGAAGCGGGATACAGGCGAAGATACGAAAGGCCTTGCATAGGGAGGCTTCAAGAGACTTGCACGAGACTTCAAGAGGCTTTAACAGGCGTTCAAACGGCCTCAAGAGGCCTCAGGAGCCACCGCCGGGGAGGTTCTCGATGGGGACCGGGTCCACCTGATCGGCCAGCTCAAAGCCGAATATCCTGGAGTAGAAGTAGAGCTCCGACTCCAGGGACTTCTGGATGTTCCCGGCCTGCCTAAAGCCGTGCTGTTCATCCGGAAAGGCCACGTAGGCCACGGGAAGGCCTTTCTCTCTCAGGGCATCGACCATCTTCAGGGCCTGATCGGGAGGGACCACCCTGTCCTCCAGCCCCTGGAAGAAGATCACCGGGCAGGAGAGACGGTCCACGGAGTGGATGGGCGAGCGCTCCACGTAGACGTCCCGGCGCTCCGGGTAGGGGCCGATCAGGTGGTCCAGGTAGCGGGACTCGAACTTGTGGGTCTCCCGGGCCAGGGTCTCCAGGTCGCTTATCCCGTAATAGCTGGCCCCGGCCTGGAAGGTCCGGTGGAAGGTGAGGGCGCAAAGGGTGCAAAATCCCCCGGCGCTGCCGCCCCGGATGGCCAGCCGCTCTACGTCCGCCAGCCCCCTGCCCGCCAGGTGAAGGGCTCCCATCACGCAGTCGTCCACGTCGGCCAGGCCCCAGCGGCCGTACAGGCTATGCCGGAAGTCCCGACCAAATCCGGTGCTTCCCCGGTAGTTGACGTCCAGCACGGCGAAGCCCCGGCTGGTCCAGTACTGGACGGCCAGGTTGAGGGCGCTGGAGGCGGCGGAGGTGGGTCCCCCGTGGCTCATCACCAGGAGCGGCGGCCTCTGCCCTTCCGGTGCCTGAAAGTCCCTGTTCCGGGGAGAGTAGAAGAAGGCGTGGGCCTTCTGGCTGTCGCTGGTGGGGAAATTTATGGGCGTTGGGACCGAGACGTAATCCCGGTCCAGGGGCAGGGAGAAGGACGACCTGAGCACCTCGGCGACTCCGCTTTGCAGGTCCACCTGGACCACGGAGGAGGGAGTGGTGGGCGATCCGCCCACGAAGACCGCCTGGCCCGGCCGGGCCTGGAGATGGGATATCTCGGTGAACGGCGTATCCACAGGCTCCAGGTCCTTGCTCCTGGTGTCCAGAAGGGCCAGCCGCCAGGTTCCTTCAGTGGTGCAGGAGCAGAGCATCCTTCCCCGGGACTCGTTGGCGCAGGCATAGTTGCCCAGGGACCACTGGGGCCGGGCGAACTCCGCCTCCATCCCGGTCATGGACTCGACGCCGCCCTCCCGCCAGCGATAGACGTTCCACCAGCCGCTCCGGTCGGAGACGAAGTACAGATCGCCTTCCGGCGACCACATGGGCTGGACCACGGACTCCCGGGGGCCCCCGGCCACCAGCGAGATGTCATCCAGCCCCCCGTCTGCACCCACCCGGCCGACCCAGAGCTCCGTTCCGTCCCAGGGCATGCTGGGGTGGTCCCAGGTGGTCCAGGCCAGGCGGCTGCCGTCGGGGCTCAGGCGGGGCCAGGAGTAGAAGTCGTGTCCCCAGGCCAGAATCACCGGCTCTCCCCCCTCCAGCCCCAGGGCTGCCAGGGAGTTGACCGCCTCTCGCCCAGAAACGCTATGATCCTCCATCACGAAGATCAGCCGCCTGCGCCGGGAGTCCATGACCCCGTCGGCGTAGCGCAGGGCTTTCGGGGGAGAGATGGGCCGGGGATCTTCGCCCCGGCTCAGCCGGTAGATGCGCTGGTCCTGGAAGTTGGAGAAGTAGATGGCATCTCCCTGCACCACATAGGACGCTCCGCCGTACTCATGCACCAGGCTACGCACGTTGAAGGGGGCGGGGGTCACGTCCTCCGTCCGGCCGTCTGCTGTCCGGCGGACCACTACGTAGCGCCCCTTCTCTGCAGGACGGGACTCCAGCCAGTAAGTTTCCGGCCCCTGCAGCACCACCTGCTCCAGGCGAAGCGTGGCAGAGGAGATGAGGCCGGCGGTGAAGGGGGACTTCCAGGAACCGTAGGGAGCAATGCGGATTTGGGTCATGTAACTCGATTCAATAGCGGATGATTTACTGTAATAAACAATTTTGGCTTTTGATTCGAGATTCCCGGAGCAGGTTGAAGAAGAGATGCCAGCGGTTTTCCGCTGAAACCACGTCCTGCAACATCTAAAACAAAGAATTAAATATGATAATTTAGTATGTTAAGTAATGAAATATGTTTGGATAGGGTGAGGGAAAAGCGAGGGATGATAGAAGAACAAGAAAAGCCCTGGATCGTGGTCTCGGATATCCACCTTGGCGGCAGCGAGTGCAATTTCATTGATTTCAGAGAATTTGTGTCCTGGGTAGATGCCCTGGGCACGGCCAGGATAGAGGGATGCGAGTACGAGATCCACAAGCCAGGTACGGTCGTGCTTCTGGGGGACGCCCTGGAGCTATGGGACCCCAGGGATGATGACCGGACCAACACCATAAATGAGACCTTGATAGCCCTTTCTGAGCTCAGCGGAAAAAATTATAAAATTGTCTATGTGGCCGGAAATCACGACGAGGATGTGGGCGAGATCTCCAGATTATGTCAGAAGAATGGAGCGAATATATGCTCCGGCAATCTGGATCTGAAGGTGGTGGAACGCCAGTACCCGGAGACCGCCGAGGTCGCCTACGAAGGCACTTTTAAGAATATCCCGATCGTGAACAGGATGCTCGACCGGAAGCATCTGCAGCTCGATGGGGTGACGATCGGACCCCATAAATACGTCTTCATGCACGGGCATCAATTCGACAAAGGACAGTTTTTCCACAGAGCGTCGAGGGTGCTTGGAATAAGATTTGATCCCATCGATTATTTTCAGGATCTGGCCAACGTGTCGTTGACCAAGGAGGTCGGACTTCGCTTCAATAAGACATCTATGATTTTCATGGGTCTGCTGGCCGCGTTTGTTCTAGTCCTCTCTCAGTTCAAAAATGCCACTATCTACAGCATCGGAGGCTTCTCTTTGCTGGTGGCGTCGTCATTCTTCACACTGACCGTTATTCCGAAGGTGGTTGCTTCGAGCAATACCGTGATCTGGCCCAAGATCAAGAATAGACTCCATCTGGCAGCCAAAGGACTGACTCCCCAGCAGATAGCTGAGGAGAGATACAATAAAGAAAAAGGAAAATTCCTGAATACGGATGTCATCGTCTTTGGACATACCCACATTCCGGACGCCTACTACTCAAAGGATATCCAGAAATTGTTCATCAACACCGGCTGCTGGGTCTGTGACAAAGATTGTCCGGAAGATCAGAGAAATACATTTTTATATATAGATGATGTGGGCCCCCATCTGCTGAAATGGGACAAAGGTGGCGTCAAATGCCTGAAGCACGCCAAAGATTCCCAGTGCAGGCTATATACTTGAGTTCAGATCGCCTGCTTATGCAAGCTGATTAGATCGCCGGCCTCAAGCCCCAGGCTCCCAGCAATTCTGATTTTGTATATATAATTAAAATTTTAAATAAAATACAAAATACTAACTGGAAGTCCAATTATACAAATTATTTGGGCCCCATGAGCCGTTCCCACGGGGTCTTTGTCATCAGTTCACGTTCACGAAATCCGTATGGAGGACCTTATTTATTCTCCGGCTCCTTCTGCTTCAGCACACCCATGGCCATCAGGGATGCCTTGGCCTGGGCCCGGACCAGCAGCGACTCGTCCTCCGCCGCCTTCTTCAGGCCTTCGACGGCCTTCCCGTCCTTGATCTCACCCAGCACCCAGGCGGACCCGGCCCGAATGCCGTCGTCTGCATCCTCCAGGGCGGCGATCATCCGGTCCACGACCCCCTTGCCCCGGGCAGCCAGGCGCACCATGGCGTTGCTCTTCACGATGTGCTCATCATCCTTCAGCGCCTGGACCATGGCCTCCACGGCCTCCGGCTCCTGGCGGTTGGCCAGATAGGACACAGCGTTGGACCTGGCCAGCATGTTCCTGTCCCCGGTGACGGCCCTGGCCAACCGCTCTGTGGACCAGCTCTCGTCCGGAAGCTCATCAGGCATCCCAGGCTCCATGTGGAAGAGTGGATCCGTAGACAGCTCCGCCTTGGGCTCCTTTCCGGCCTCGACCTTCTTCTCGTCTGGCATGTGTAGGAAATAGAGGGCCTATTGTACTTCAGCCTTTCCAAGCTGGAAGGCCTTCATGTTCGCCTCCATGTACCTGGGCGGCACCACGTCCTTCAATGCCTCCAGCAGCAGGTCCTCGGGGATGGGGATGTACCGGGAGAGAGCACCCAGCATCACCACGTTCATGGCCTGGGCCGTCCCCGCCTGGCGGGCCAGTTCGCTGGCGGCTAGAGTCCTCACCTTGGCCGTCTCCCGAAGAGGCGCCAGCATGCTCTCCAGATCCGGATATTCAGAGACCCCGGTGGTCACGGTCACCGGCAGCACCCGCTCGGTGTTCACTATGGCCACCCCGCCGGGGGCCAGGTACTGGCCGAACCTCAGGGCCTCGGCCGGCTCCAGGGCCAGGAGCACGTCGGCCCCCCCTTCGGCCACCATGGGGCTGAAACCGCATCCGATGCGGGTGTGGTTGATGACGCTGCCGCCCCGCTGGGCCATGCCGTGGGTCTCCGCGCCCCGCACCGGAAGCCCGGCCTTGACCGCCGCCCGGCCCAGGACATCAGAGATCAGAATCACGCCCTGGCCGCCGACTCCTACTATTACTATGTCCGACTGAGAGGTCTTCATTCCACCACCTCCACCGAGCCGATGGGACAGATCTGAGCGCACACCCCGCAGCCGGTGCATAGCGCGTTTATGCTGGCCTTCTCGTCGACGAACTCGATGGCCGGACATCCGAACTCCACGCACTTCTTGCAGCCGGTGCAGCTGTCCCGGACCCGGAAGGGTCTGCGACGCTCGCCGGACCGTCTGGCCCCTATCACGCAGGCCTGCTCGGCTATCACCACCGACAGCCCTGGATGCTCCCGGGCCCGGCGGAAGGTCTGCACCGCAGCGTCCAGGTCGTAGGGGCTCACCGTCTCCACCAGCCCGGCCCCCAGGGCTCTGGATATCTCCTCCAGGGAGACCCGGCTCGTGGCCTCTCCGGTGGCCATGACCCCGGTCCCCGGGTGGGGCTGGTGCCCGGTCATGGCGGTGGTGGAGTTGTCCAGCACGGCCACGGTTATGCGGGCCTTGTTGTAGGCGGCGTTCAACAGCCCGGTCAAGCCGGAATGCAGGAAGGTGGAATCGCCCAGACTGCAGCAGATGGGCCGCTCCTCCCCTCCGAACCTGATCCCGCTGGCCACGGTGATGGAAGCCCCCATGCACAGACAGGTGTCCACAGTTCCCATGCCCACGGCCATGGTGTAGCAGCCGATGTCGCTTGGGTAGACTGCGTCCCGGCCAAAGGCCTTTCTCATGGCGTAGTAGGTGGCCCGGTGGCTGCACCCGGGACATAGAGAAGGCGGCCGGGGGGGAAGGATCTCCCGGGGCAGAATGGGAGCGCTTCTGGTCTGCTCTCCGGCCATGGTGGCCACGGCGTTATCCACCTGCAGCAGGTCGAACTCCCCGTCCCGGGGAAGGGCCCCGCTGGACTTGCCCAGGATCTTCAGCCCCGGGTTGTACCTCAGAGCGATGCGCTCCACCTGTTCCTCCAGCACCGGCTCCAGCTCCTCCACCACCATCAGCACATTGCAGTGCTCCACCATCTTCTTGACCAGTTCAAAGGGCGGCGGAAACGTCCCCACCCGCAGGAAGGAGAGGTTCAGATCCATCCTGGCGATGGCCTCCCCGGCGTACAGCCCCGATATCCCGGAGGCGATTATGCCGTGGTCTCCCCGCAGGGTCAGGCTGTTCCAGGGGGCGGACTCCAGCTCCCCGGCCAGGGCCTCTTGCTTGCTGAGAAGCTCCCGGTGCAGGGGCCGGACGTGGACCGGCAGGGCTACCCGGCGCCGGGGATTCTTGTCGAAGCCGGCTCCCTGGCTGGGCTTCTGAATGGTGCCCGTCTCCACGTCCGAGCGGGCGTGGGAGACCCGGGTGGTGGGCCGGAGCATCACCGGAAGGTTCAGCTTCTCCGATAGGCCAAAGGCGTAGATGGCCATGTCTTTGGCCTCCTGGGGATCGGCAGGGTCCAGACAGGGGATGTCGGCGAACTGGGCATAGCGCCGGGAGTCCTGCTCGTTTTGAGAGGAGTGGCAGTAAGGGTCGTCGGCGGAGATTATCACCAGCCCTCCGCCCACTCCCAGGTAAGCCAGGGTCATGAAAGGATCGGCGGCCACGTTCAGGCCTACGTGTTTCATGGTGACCACCGACCTGGTGCCAGCCCAGGACCCCCCTATGGCCACCTCCATGGCCACCTTCTCGTTGACAGACCACTCCACGTGCATCCCCTGCTCCCCGGCCCACGGAGCCAGGGACTCCACGATCTCAGACGATGGAGTGCCGGGGTATCCGGATGCCAGGCCACAACCAGCCTCCAGAATGCCCCTCGCGATCGCGACGTTTCCCAGCAGATATTCCCTCACAAAAAGACCATCCTTTTTATATTTATCAGATATATTTATCCTGGGAAGGTCTATTCTGATTCCTAGCTGATAACTTTTTTGATCAGCGGCTGCTGGAAATCCATTGCGCATGATGACAAAAGTATTTAGGCGGGAATGACCACCAGAGGGTAATCACAGCAGCAAATGGGATTAAAATAATATGAAAAGTACCACAGGCTGGAATGCCGACTTCACCGGGTCGTTTCACAACTACCTCTCCCGGGGATGCCAGATCTGCCGCACCGGGGCCTCCATGGTTCTATTCGTAACCGGTCTATGTCCCCGGGATTGTGCCTACTGCCCACTCTCCCGGGACCGGAAGGATCAGGACATTATGCTGGCCAACGAGCAGCCGGTAAGGATCCTGCAGGACATGCTGGAGGAGGCCGGGGCCATGGACGCCCTGGGGACGGGGATAACCGGAGGCGAGCCGCTGCTGAAAGCTCCGCTGGTTATGGAGTGCATCGCCCTCATCAAGAGAGAGCGGGGCTATGACCACCACATCCACCTCTACACCGGCTCGGCCCCCGGGCAGGCCCTGCTGGCCGATCTGAAGGAGGCGGGGCTGGACGAGATCCGCTTTCACCCCCGGGAGCAGCCGGACGGAAAAGAGCTGTACCGGCTGCTGAAAGAGGCCCGCTCCCTGGGCCTGGAGGCGGGGGTGGAGATGCCGGCCCTGGCCTTCATGCCGGAGGTGGTGGAGGCGGTGAGGAGGGCGGATGCCTTCCTGAACCTGAACGAGCTGGAGTTCTCCGAGACCAACCAGCAGGCCCTCCGGGCCCGGGGTTTTCGGGCCAAAGAGGACTCCTGCGGGGTCCTGGGGAGCGAGGAGGTGGCCCGGAGATACATGATAGACGGGCTGAAGGTCCACTACTGCTCCTCCACCTTCAAGGACGCCGTCCAGCTCCGGGAGAGGCTGAAGCGCAGGGCCCGCATCGTGGGCCGGCCCTTCGACCTGGCCACCGAGGACGGCACCCTGATCTACGGCACCATCCACAGCCCGGACCAGGCGGCCACCCTGGACGCACTGGCCGCCCTGGAAGTGCCCCCGGAGATGTATTTTGCCTCCGGAGACGAGGTGGAGATCGCAGGCTGGATACTGGAAGACATCGTGGAGGAGCTGAGAGACCTGGGCTGCCGGATGGCCCTGGTGGAGCGCTACCCCATGGAGGGCGGACTGGTGGTGGAGAGAATACCTTTATAAGTCAGGATTTCATTCTCTCGGGGCGGTGAATAGGCTGGATGGAGAGCGCTGAAGAACGAATTCAAGAGAGGCTCAGGAATTACCTTAAGAGAGACGGCATTGGTATCAGGAAGGCTGTTCTAAAGCTATTCTTAAAAGACAGATCCTATACCACCGAGGATATCTTCACCTTCCTGGAGAAGGAGGGCTTCGAGGTGAGCTATCGGGGAGTCTCGGCCATGGTGGGCCTGATGAACACCAGACTGGGCATACTCAGCATAGACGTCTCTGGAGATCATAACGTTTACTCGCTTAAGGACGACCACAAGACCATCGTCAAGTCCGTGCTGGACAACTACTGAGAATTGCTGAACTGTTTCTGAAAAATAAAAACTGCTTTTAGGGCTTTTCTGCTTTTTGCGGCCGTATGCCGCCGATTTTTCAGTTTGGCGGCTCGCCCCGCTTCATTCTCTTTAGATATTTATTCAACACCCGGTCCGCCAGCAGGTTGACTCCGGTCAGGGC
>JAAEEW010000002.1 GCA_013415595.1 Methanosarcinales archaeon
ATAGAGGAATATTGCAATCCCGAGACCGGTGGAGATTCGCGTGAAAAGTTTCTTAAAAAATTTGGAGGTTGACCCTGGACGATGTGATTTGTGCGCGGCAAGATCGTAGAGAGGTTTTTATAGTATAAATAGTAATATTAGTAATAATTATTTGTTTTGTAGATTTGAATGGCAAATAATAAGATATTATGATAAAATAGATGCGTAACATAAGATCAGCGCACTCCATGCGAAAAGTGCGTAGACGTGGGCAAAAACATCCCACCGCTCCAAAAATGGAGGTGGAGACCGGACCTGGAAGAGGCGAAGCGGTCGCCGGCCCGGGAGTGAGCGGAGGTCCCGTGTTGACGCTCGATAATCTGCAGGACCGCAAAGAGATTCTTATGATCCATTCGCCCCGTAACACCCGGTCCGGGGCATAGTAGATAATGCCGACCGCGCAGATGTGATGTAATGCGGCAGGCTGCAACCATGGCTGCAGCATTCAAGAAAATCAGATCGTCTGCATCTCCGGACGGCAACGGTCCGATCGAAAACATATGGCAATTTGTTCCTTCGATAGTTTATTATACGTCCTGCAAACCTGCGAAGACCAAATGCATCTTATCATAGCGGAGAAGCACGATGCTGCCAAGAGGATCGCCCAGATCCTGGCAGGTGGAAAGCCTCAGGTCACCAGGGTCTCCGGAGTGGAGACCTTCCGCTTCGACGACAGGGTCGTCATGGGCCTGAGCGGCCACGTGGTGGGAGTGGACTTCCCTTCGGCCTACAATAACTGGCAGAAGACGGAATTCAAAGACCTCATACACGCCGACGTGGTAAGCCGCCCCACGCAGGAGAAGATAGTCTCCGCCCTCAAGCGCCTGGGAAAAGAGGCGGATCAGATAACCATCGCCACGGACTACGACCGGGAGGGCGAACTGATAGGCGTAGAGGCCCTCAACATTGCCAGAGAAGTCAAGCCTGATTTAGAGGCCAGCCGGGTGCGCTTCAGCGCCATCACCAAGAGCGAGATCCAAAAGTCGTTCCAGAATCCCGAGAAGGTGGACTACGACCTGGCGGCCTCGGGAGAGGCCAGGCAGATCGTGGACCTGGTCTGGGGGGCGGCCCTCACCAGGTTCATATCTCTGACCTCCGGGCGCCTGGGCAAGGAGTTCCTCTCGGTGGGAAGGGTGCAGTCCCCTACCCTGGCCCTGATAGTGGACCGGGAAAAGGAGATCAACGCCTTCGTGCCCCAGCCCTACTGGGAGATATATGCCGACCTGGAGAAGGACGTGCGGGTGCAGCACGCCAGCGGCAGGATCTGGGAAAAGGAAGAAGCTGAGCGCATAATCCGGGAGCTGAAAGACGTGGCCGTGGTCCGGTCCGCCGATGCCAGCACCCGCAAGGACAAAGTCCCTGCACCGTTCGACACCACCAGCTTCATCAGTGCCGCCAGCGGAATTGGTTTTTCCGCGGCCAACGCCATGAGGATCGCTGAAGCCCTGTACACCAACGGTTTCATCAGCTACCCCAGAACGGACAACACCGTCTATCCTTCCTCCATCGACCTCAAGGACCTGGTCTCCATGTTCCTGAAGAGCCCCTTTGGCTCTGACGCCCAGAAGCTCCTGGCCGGACCCATGAAGCCCAGCCGGGGAAGAAGGGCCACCACCGACCACCCACCCATCTACCCCACATCCGTCGCCAGCAAGAAAGAGCTGAAGGACGATCAGTGGAAGATCTACGAGCTGGTGGTCAGGAGGTTCTTCGCCACCCTGTCCACGGAATGCATGTGGGAGATCGTGAGGCTGAAGGTGGATATCGGAGACGAGCCCTTCAAGGCCAGCGGATCCAAGATCATCGATCCGGGATGGAGATACTATTACCCCTACAGCAAGGCCGAGGAGCACCTGCTGCCAGCGCTTCTCCCGGGAGAGAAGCTCAAGGTCCTCAGCCACGAGTCGGTGGCCAAGGAGACCCAGCCCCCATCCCGCTACGGCCAGGGCAGGCTGATCAAGCTCATGGACGAGCTGGGGCTGGGGACCAAGTCCACCAGACACGACATCATCAGCAAGCTCTACGCCCGGGCCTACGTCCACGGAAATCCCCTCAAGCCCACCAACGCCGCCTACGCGGTGGTGGACACCCTGGAGCGATACGCGCCCTCCATAACCAAGCCGGAGATGACCAGGACCCTGGAGAGCGACATGACCATGATCGCCGAGCGAAAGGCCAGGCAAAAGGAGGTCATCGTGACCTCCAGGAAGATGCTGGACGGGGTCTTCGACGATCTGATCGATCACCAGGAGGACATCGGCGCGGCCCTCAAAGAGGGGCTTCGCACAGACAAGATCGTGGGGACCTGTCAGAAGTGCGGATCCGAGCTGATAGTGCGCCGCAGCCGCAGAGGCGGCCGGTTCATCGGCTGCACTGGCTATCCCGACTGCCGGTTTACCCTCCCCCTGCCCCGGGCGGGAACCATCCTGGTGACGGAGAAGAGCTGCGAGACTCACCACCTGAACCACCTGCGAATAATCAACAAGGGCAGGAGGCCCTGGGACCTGGGCTGCCCCCACTGCAACTTCATCGAGTGGCAGGCCAAGAAGGCCACGGAGAAGCCGGCGGAGCTGGCACTGGCCGACATCCAGGGCATAGGACCAAAGACCCTGGAGCGCCTGGAGGCAGAGGGCATCAAGAAGCCCGAGGACCTGATCAACGCTCAGGCCGAGATCCTGGCCCAGAAGAGCGGGCTCAGCCTCAAGAAGATCCAGACCTGGCAGCAGGCGGCCCGGGCTGCGGCTCCCCCCGCCAAGACCATAGGAAAGGATTCAGCGCAAAAATCCGGAGCCTCCACCGGCTGAGCAGAATTTTTTTTGGGGGCAAAGGTTATTTTTACACGTTTTAACTTATTTTTAAGTATTAATTTAAGTAAAACGCCTGCCGACTAATATTATTTTTAAAATTTTAATTTGCTGCAGATTTGCCCGCTAAATTGAGCATGGCGAAGAAAGGAACATGAAGAAGACGGATCATGGCGAAGAGCGATGATGGCAGGCGTTTAAAAAAGATCTGCTTTAAAACCGGGAGGCTCCCTGAGAATCCCATCAGTTTAATGGGCCTGGCCGGATTTGAACCGGCGGCCACTCGGTTATGAGCCGAGCGCTCTAACCGGACTAAGCTACAGGCCCAGAATTGTAGTAGGCGCCGCCAACAGGGCTCGAACCTGTGACATTCTGGTATCTGCTTGATTTAACAGCCAGACACTCTACCAACTGAGTTATGGCGGCCCGACCATCTCCCTTCACACACAATGATTTAAGCCTTTTGATTAGAAGGGGTATTATGCGCGTCCTAAAGGAGAACCTG
>JAAEEW010000004.1 GCA_013415595.1 Methanosarcinales archaeon
GCACAGAGACAGCTCCAGCAGGACGTCCACGGTCCCGCCGCCCTCCACGGCGGAGCCTGCAACCTCCTCCAGGGAGATGGCCCCTGCCGGACAGAGGTCCTGGCAGAGTCTGCAGTCCTCGGCACAGAACGGAGGGAAGCGGACGATCAGATGGGACTCGCCCTGCTCCCAGATCATCAGCTCTGACGGACAGATGTTGGCGCAGGCCTGGCAGCCTATGCAGCCCTCAACCTTCAGCAATCTGACCATTACCTATCCCCTCCTCTCCCAGGCCCGGGCCATGTCCCGGGCAGCCCGTCTCCTGAAGATCTCCGCTGCCGCCTCCTCGCCCTCCACCAGGGCCGGGGTGGGGCAGGTGCGAACGCAGGCCGGAGACGATCCGCGGTCCAGGCAGAGGCTGCACTTGTGGATGACTGCCCCGTCCTGGATGGCTCCGAATGGGCAGGCCGCCAGGCATAGCCCGCAGCCGGTGCATTTTTGCAGGTCGTAGGTCACCCGGCCCTCCTCGGCGGCCAGGGCCCCGGTGTAGCAGGCCATCACGCAAGGGGCCTTCTCACAGTGGCTGCAGAGCATGGGGACGGATACGCTCTCCGCCACCACCTCTACGTCGATGCTGCTCCTGCCGTGGAGCCGCTGGCAGGCCACCTCACAGGCCAGACAGCCTATACATCTGCTGAGATCTACATGAACCGCCAAAGTCACCACCTCACTATTTTGCAGGCCGAGGCCTTCAGCTCCGGGATGCGGGAGGTGGGATCCAGGGCGTCTGCGGTCAGCAGGTTGGTTCCCGGGAAGTGGAAGGACATGAAGGCCGTCCCCTTGCGCACCCGGGGGGTGAGCCTGGCCTGGGCCCTGGTCTCTCCCCGGCGGGTGGAGACCACCACCATCTGGCCGTCCTCCACCTGAAGCTCTCTGGCGTCCTCCGGGTGGATCTCCACGTCCAGGTCAGGCACCCGGGAGAGAAGCGACGGAGAACGTCTGGTCATGGACCCGGTGTTGTGATGCAAAGACAGCCGCCCGGTTATCAACTGCAGGGGATACTCGTCGGTCAGGGAGTCCACCGGCGGGGTGTAGGTCACCGGCAGAATGCGCCCCCGGCGGTCCGGGGTGACGAATCCGTCGTGATGGAGGATGGGCGTGCCGGGGTGGTCCGGGGACGGGCAGGGCCAGATTGCCCCACCCACGGCAGAAAGCCGCTCCCGGGTGATCCCGGCGTAGCTGGGGACCATGCGGTTGATCTCCTCCAGGACCTCCTGGGGGCCGCTGTAGTTGAAGTCCAGGCCCAGCCGCCGGGCCACCTCGGAGACTATCCACAGGTCGGATCGGGCCTCCCCGGGGGGCATCACCGCCTGGCTGGTCCACTGCACCCTTCTCTCGGTGGAGGTGAAGCTGCCCTCCTTCTCCGCCCAGGCCGCAGCCGGAAGCACCACGTCGGCCAGCCTGGCCGTCTCGGTCATGAACAGGTCCTGCACCGCCAGGAAGTCCAGGCCCTCCAGGGCCCGGCGGGTCTTCCCGGAGTGGGGCTCGGAGCTGACCGGGTTTTCCCCCACGACGTACATGGTGCTGATCCGGCCCTCCAGGGCGGCGTCCAGCATCTCGTTGGCGGTGAACCCCCCTTCCGCCGGCAGGCAGGATACGTTCCATCCGCTGCGAAAGGTGTCCACAGAATTCTGGTGCTTGGTCCGGCGGTATCCGGGATAGACCCGGGGCAAAGCCCCCATGTCGCAGGCTCCCTGGACGTTGTTCTGGCCCCTCAGGGGAAATAGGCCTGCTCCAGGCCTCCCCAGGTGGCCGCAGATCATGGCCAGGTCGCTGCAGGCCACGACGTTCTCCGTCCCGCAGACGTGCTGGGTGATGCCCATGGAGTAGACGATGGACGAGGCCTCCGAGCGGGCGTACTCCCTGGCCGCCCGGACGATATCGGCTACCGTTACCCCGGTGACGTCAGAGGCCCATTCCAGGCTGAAGCCCCGCAGGCTATCCGCCAGGTCCTGGAAGCCCCGGGTACGCTCGGCTATGAACCGGTGGTCCATCAATCCCTGGTCCAGGATGACCTTCATCATGGCCTGGAGCAGGGCCAGGTCGCTTCCCGGCCGGATCTGCAAGAACAGGTCCGCCATCCAGGAGGTGGGAGTCTTTCGGGGATCGGCCACGATCACCCTGGCCCCCCGGTCCCTGGCCCGCATGACCCAGCGGGCTACGATGGGATGGGTCTCGGCGAAGTTGGAGCCGATGACGAATATGCAGCGGGAGTTCTCCAGATCGCTGATGGGGTTGGTCATGGCCCCGGTGCCCAGAGACCGGCCCAGGCCGAATACCGAGGGGGCGTGGCACAGCCGGGCGCAGTTGTCCACGTTGTTGGTCCCCAGCACCCGGGCCAGCTTCTGGATCAGGTAGTTGGCCTCGTTGGTGGCCTTGGACGACGAGAGAAATCCCAGGCTGTCAGGGCCGCCCCTCTGCAGGGCCTGCTTGATGGCCCCGGCCACCAGGTCCAGGGCCTGGTCCCAGGATATCTGCACCCAGACGTCCCCCTCCCGGCGCAGGGGGTGGAGCAGCCGGTCGGAGTGGTGGAGGATCTCCAGGGCGGCGTTTCCCTTGGGGCATAGAGCGCCCTCGTTCACCGGGTGGTCGGCCATGTACTCTATGCCCACCGCCCGGCCGCCCTCCACCCGGATGTACATCCCGCAGCCCAGGGCGCAGTAGGGACAGACTGTGGATACCAGGTCTGCAGACACTCTAGTCCCTCCCCATCCGGCCCGGCTCCATCACAGCACCCCAGCCCGGTATCCCCGGGCGATGCGGGACGCTGCGTCGCTTCTCATCTTCTCGGCGAACTCCTCCTCCTCGGCGTAGATGAGGGTATGAGTGGGACAGGCGGCCACGCAGGCCGGGGTGTCCAGGTCGGGGCAGCGGTCGCACTTGACCGCCACCCGGCCCTCCTTGGCCCGGGTGATTACCCCGTAGGGGCAGACCATGGCGCACATCCAGCATCCCACACACTTCTCCTGGTCCCTGGTGACGATCCTGGTCACCGGGTCCTGGGTCATGGCCCCGGTGCGGC
>JAAEEW010000042.1 GCA_013415595.1 Methanosarcinales archaeon
CGTTAATGCGGAAAGCCGGTTGTATCACCTCTTAATCAATCAAGAAACATATGAAGAGGAGGTCAAGAAACCAAGAGCTTCGAAGCCTAGAATTGTAGGTACATCAGGTATGCCTGAAATGTCCTTAGAGATGATGATAGATCTGGTTAGGAAAAGCGGATATGTGGTTACTCGGAATAAGGGAGATGCATGTGGATGATGCACTCCTATTTTTCAATATTTGAGAATAGATTTTTCATGTGAATATCTATTGCAGTTCCACGCCAGAAGCTGCATCTCTCGGGCTCTTCGGGGTGTGTACCTTTTCCCCTTTGTGTTCCACATTAGCCCACATGGCATCGAGCTTTTCACGAGTAAGAGGATAGTTTGCCAGAAGCAGCGACTCCACCACCTCCACATGATCTGCAGCTTCCAGGAGCCATGATGAAACCGTTTCCTCTTTAATTCCTTTTATTCTATGGATAGACGCCAGGCTGTTTTTTTCGGCAACCATTGCCAGGCATTCCATGATTTCGTGGGGACTGTGATGCTTGCCATAGAATACGGTTCCCCTATTCTCTACGAAGACCTTCTCGCAGGTTGTGCATTTCAGGCGCTGAGTGCCCTTGGCGGTCTTGCCGTATTTGACGATGTTTCCTCGGCCAGCCTTGCCATAGTCGGGACAATCCCGGTTCCAGCAAAATGTTCCAGCCAGAGCTAAGCGGTTTGCTTTCATTCCTACCCCAATCATGAGATTTGTGAGATCGTGTATATAAACTTAATTAGGGTAAACTTGGGACCGTTGCCGGTGACAGCCTTGATCCCACAATGCTTATATTTCATCAATGTCGATAATTATATTACGAAATTTTGACACCGGTCTATCTGGATAAATAACTGGAGAATTTCAATCGAGCTATCATGTATTCTGGTCGGCTAAGGGTGTAAATTATGAGCGAGTCGAAGAGCTCAGTTGAGGACATCAACCGTCTGTGCATGGAGAGGTACGAGCTGCTCGAAAAGGAGATCAGCTCGGCGATTGTGGAGGGAGTGAAAGAGGGAATCGCAGAGGGCACCAGGTCCGGATTTCTGGAAGGACTGAAAGAGTGCTTCGATATCGGATTTCTGAACCTGAAGACGACCAGGGTCCGCACCCTGGACGAGATAGCCAGGGACATTGCCAGCGATGCCGTGGAGAGGAAGGCCCGGGAGCAGGTGATGTCCGAGGTCTGTCCTCGCCTGCAGGTGCATCTGAATGAGCTGTGCCAGGAGGCGGTGGACAATCTGATAAAAGAGCATGATATCACCACCCGGGCCGACATCGACGCCATTTTAAAAGAACTCAAGATCAAGAAGATCCTGCAGGAGAAGATGGAGGGGGCGGAAAAGAAGGTGAAGGACCGCCTGCCGCCTCATTTCCTGGTGGCCTCTTTTCTCGACGGATTGACGGGAGGTATCACCCAGTGCCTCAACGAGAGCATCGACCGCTGCGTCCAGAAGGTGGAGGAGGCCCTGCACAGAAAATCCGGGGAGGCCGATAGTCCGTGAAGAAAGATGAGCACAGCCCCGGGGAAGCGGAAATAGCGGTCAAGAGGCTGGCCCGGGAGCTATGCAGGAGGTACGTCCACCAGATCGTCAAGGAGTCTACCAAGCGGGCACTGAAGGACCGCGGCCAAAAGCTGAGCGACAAGAAGCTGTCAAAGCTGGAAAGAGAGCTAAAAGAGCTCTCCGACGAGCAAAAGCTGCAAAAGTTCGATAAGTCCCTGGAGAAGGCCGCCCGGGAGATCGAGTCGGGGCGCGACGGCAATGTGGACGTCACGGAGAAGGTGAGCGAGATCCTGGAAGAGCCGCTTCGGGGAAGCCTGCTCATGAAGGCGGTGAAGCTCTCGACGGCGGTGGTGGTCCCGGTGGCGGTGGTGGTGGTGGCTTACTCCCTCCTCCTTCCCCTTCTGGCCGTCTCTCCCGATCCCCTGCACCTCAGCTTTGACCTGCCGGTGGAGGGGAGAGGCAGCCACTGGATCTACATCTCCAACCAGAGAGGAGGAGACCTGGAATGGCAGGCCCGCTCCGACCAGCCCTGGATCTCCCTCAGCATCGGCCGCGGACGGAGCGGCCGGGGGGAGACGGTGTCGGTCAGGGTGTCGGTGGACGCCCGGGGCCTGGAGGCGGGAAGGCACATAGGCCAGATCGTGATAACCTCCAACGGCGGAGAGATGACCGGACGGGTGGTCCTGAACCTGTTTGAGGAGCCCAGTCTCTCGGTAAATCCCGATCCGCCATCCTACGAAGTGAGCCTGGAGGCGGGAACCAGGAGATCCGAGAGCCTGCAAATCGAGAACTCGGGAACCGGAAACCTGAGGTGGACCGCCAGCTCCGACCAGCCCTGGCTGGAGATCAGGCCCCGGTCAGGCACACACGACCAGACGGCCACGATTGCGATTGATGCCCGGGACCTCGATCCCGGAGATTATCGCGGCACCGTCACCATAGACTCCAACGGCGGGTCCCGGGAAGCAGCAGTACATCTCACCGTGACCCGGCCACCCCGCCTGCAGGTGGACCGGGAGAACATGACCTTCGACTTCCAGCAAATGAGGCTTTTTGGCAGCACCCCCATCCAGCCAGAGCCTCAGAGATTCACCATATCCAACGCTGGCGACGGAGTCTTGAGCTGGTCCATTGAAAGCGACCAGCCGTGGCTCACCGTCTCGCCAGGCAGGGGCACCAACAGGGAAACGGTCAGCGTCTTTGTGAACACAGAGATGCTGGAAGATGACGCCAGCGGGAGCTTCGTCATCAGCTCCAACGGCGGATCGAGAAGGGGAACGGTCAATGTGAATATCGGCTACATGGCCATGCTGGCATCCAGGGCGCCGGAGGTGAGATAAAGAGTGAGGAAAATGTTTCTTTAAGAGCTGTCATCCTCCGTCGAGATCCGGGCATCTGCCGGAGTGTTCTTGGGAGATCCTCACAGACTTTTCCGTCCTGCCAGGACTGGAATCCCTTCATCCGGCCGGTGGTGGGCCAGGCCGCCGAGGGGGCCCGGGCTGAGGGTGCAGATCTGGCCGGCAGGAGGCCGGCCTATGGCCTTCTCGCCCCGGGTGGTGAAAGTGGAGAGGAAGAGAGTGCTGCAGTGGCGGGGCCGTCTGTGGCTGCCCGGGCTGTTCGACGGCCCTGCATTCCTTCGCCATCCAGCCCCTGGACCTTAGAAGGGTGCGCTATGTCCACAGCGAGATCTTCTACCTGCCTGCCAGTCCCCCTGCTGGCGAAGAACCTCGATTTGCAGATCCTGCCCGGCTTTGAGGGAATGAATCAGGCCTTAAAAGAGCGGGCGGAGGGATTAGAGAAGATCCAAACGCCCGGGCAGGCCAAGTCGGGGAATGGATGCAAAGAGTTTAGACTGATGGGGTGAGAGAGGCCCGGGTGCAGCCCGACAATTTTTCAATATCGCTGTAATTATCTAAAAAAGTGTTCATAGTGGGTCTGATGGGGCCGGGCCTGTGCCAAAAATGCCCAAACTGAGGGGATTATGTTCCTATTTAGCTCCGACGGAACCGCATTTCCTACGAAACCGATTTAAGAGATGAATAATCATTAGGAGCACCATGCTGGACTACTCCGTAAACCAGTTTTTGGCGCTCGCCAAAACTCCGGCACTAGACATAGAAGTATGTGATGTTACCCTGAGAGACGGCGAGCAGATGCCAGGAGTGGTCTTCCGTCCTGAAGAGAAGCTGGAGATCGCCCGCAGCCTGGACGAGATGGGCGTCGACATCATCGAGGCCGGATTCCCGGTGGTATCCAAAGCGGAGAAAGAAGCGGTAAAGGCCATCTGCGACCTGGGCTTGAAAGCCAGGATTTCCGCGCTGTCCCGCTCGGTCAAGGGAGATGTGGACGCGGCCCTGGATTGCGACGTGGACATGATCAGCGTCTTCATCGCCACCTCCGAGCTGCACCTCAAACACAAGCTGCACATGAGCTGCCCGGAGGCCATCAAGTGCGCCCTGGACACCGTTCAGTACGCCAAGGACCACGGCCTTATCGTCCGCTTCTCAGCCGAAGACGCCACCCGCACCGATCTGGAGCTGCTGAAGAAGCTGTACAAGAGGGCAGAGGATCGGGGCGCGGACTACGTGAGCGTGGCGGACACCGTGGGCATCCTCAACCCCCGCACCACGTACTACATGATCAGCGAGATCAAGAAGACGGTGAAGATCCCCATCTGCATGCACTGCCACGACGACCTGGGGATGGCCCTGGCCAACACCCTGGCCGGAGCGGAGGCAGGGGCCAAGCAGCTTCACACCACGGTGAACGGAATAGGTGAGAGAAGCGGCAACACCCCCCTGGAAGAGCTGCTGGTGCCCTGCGGCTGCATTACGGCATCGATCGCTACGATCTGGCCAGGATCAAGGGGCTGTCCAGGATGGTGGACACCTTCTCCGGAGTGCCCGTCCCCAGGAACAAGGCGGTGGTGGGGGAGAACGCCTTCGCCCACGAATCGGGAATTCACGTGGCAGCGGTGCTGGAAGAGCCCCGGACCTACGAGCTGTATTCCCCGGAGATGGTGGGAGCCGACCGGCGGTTCGTGATCGGAAAACATACCGGAGCCAAGGCTCTGAAGCACATCACCAAGAAGATGGGCTACGAGCTGGACAGAAGCGAGATCTGCGCCCTGGCCGAGCGGGTCAAGACCTGCAGCGAGAACAAGAAGCCCATCACCTGCGACCAGCTCCGCAAGCTGATCCTGAACCTGGACCTGGACAAGCTCACCTATCCTGATCCCTGAAAATCCTGATCCCTGAAAGACCGGCCCCAGGCGAAAGATGGTTGCCAGGCGCCCCGGGGACCATTTCAATAATTTTGGCCTCTTCGGACCGGGGGCCAGGGGCCTGGAGATCAAACCGACCTCCAGAAAGAGGATTAAATTGATCTACCCCCGGGAAGTCCCTTATCAAAATGATTGATCTCATCCTCAGAACAGTGGACTTCGCCATACCGGTGCTGGTCACCATCTTTCTGGGCCTGTTCTTCGCCGGGTTTATTGTGGAGATGGGAGCCATCCGCCGCCTCTCTTACATCGCCAGGCCCCTGGTGACGGCGGCCCACCTGCCGGCCATCTCCGCCTCCTCCTTCGTGGTCTCCCTGGGATCGGCGGTGGCGGCCAACGCCATGATCGCCCGGTTTCGAAAGGAGGAGTCCCTGAGCGACCGGGAGGCTTTGCTTTGCGCCGTCATGAACAGCATTCCCGTCTACCTGAGGGAGATCTTCACCTACCAGATCCCCATCGTAATCCCCGCCCTGGGAACCCTGGTGGGCGGCCTGTACGCCATGGTCTTCATGGTCACCGCCCTGGTCAAGGTGAGCCTGGTGGTGATCCTGGGGAGGGCCTACCTGGAGAGAAGGGAGGTGGAGCTGGACGTGGCCCTGCCGGTCAGGGCGTCCATGCGGTCTGCGGCCCTGAGATCCCTGCACAGCCAGTCCAGAATATTCGCCCGCATCTCCATTCTCTACCTGGCCATGACCTTCCTGGTCTTCCTGCTGACCGACCGGGGGTTCTTCGAGGCCCTGTCCATCCTGCCCGTGGCCCGGGCGTTTGGCATCCCCGCCGAGAGCCTGGTGCCCCTCACCAGCTACGTGGCCAGCCCCATCCTGGGAATAAGCTTGCTCGGGCCCATGATCCACAGCGGGACATTGAACGCCGTCCAGGCCATGACCGTGCTCATGCTGGGGAGCATGTTCATGCTTCCCATCTTCGCCATGCGAAGCATGGTGCCCAACTACACGGCCCTCTTCGGGATGCGTCTGGGCTTATCCGTAGTCACCTTCTCCACCGGCATAAGCATCCTGGTGAGGCTGGCCGCCCTGCTGGTGCTGCTGCGGATGGGATCAGGAGTGGGACTGCTGGCCCAGGTGGGAGCCTACATCAACCACCTGTGAGGGGAGAGGGGCGGGCCACGGTCCCGGCCGGCGGAGCGGGATGTAGCCGGGGGGCTGGACAGTCCAGACCGAAACGGAGGCCCCTGGAAAATCCAGATAGCAGAGGCCAGGGGTCGAGAGATGCTCCCGGCACAGGCAGGTCAGGATTCACAGAAAGCTTTATTCCGCCGCCCCCAAAAGTACGACGAAATGGCATCTTCGACATGTAAGATTCGTCTCGCTTTCCTGGCCATGGCCCTGGCGGCAGTGGCGGCAGTCTTGCTGGCCATCTCTTTCCCGGCCATAACCCTGGCCAAAGAACCCCATATCCCGGATATACCCGCTGGGGCCGGCATGGAGGATGCGATAATGATCGCTTCCAGGCTCTCTTATCCCCTCAGCCTCTCAAAGGAGGAGCTGAGGGAGGCAGGCCTGACCGGGGCAGACTGGCAGGAGCTGGACGGGCAGAGGGTGGACCAAAGACAGGTAGAGGGGCTGCTGCAGGGCCTGACGGGCCGGATGGGGAGCGCAGCCTACGGCCAGAGCGTGGAGAACATGATCGGGGTATTCTCCATCGAGAAGAAGGTGATCCTGGGAGATAATCCGGCAGATGAAGCCGCCAGGAACGCCGCCACAGACCCCCTGAGCCTGGCTTCGGGAGCCGGGCAGGCGGCCAGGATGGGGCCCCGACTGCTGGACTTCGAGTTCCTCCCCTGGTCCGTGAACTCCACCGCCGGGCCGCAGCAGGTCAACTTCACCCTGATGACCGACGAGCCGCTCCTTTCGCCCACGGCCCTGGACCTGGCGGATGATGAACTGGAGTACGCCGAACTGGCGAATGCGCAGCAGGGCGAGGTATCCCGGGCCAGGTTCGTCAGCCCCTCGGGAGGCAAATCTGCCGAGATGCTCTTCTTCCCCCGGGGCAACGGCACCATCTACAGCGGGAACCTGACCCTGCCCCAGGATAGCGAGGCCGGAGTGTGGATGCTTCACAGCCTGACCCTGGTGGGAGCCTCGGGCTACAGGGTGCAGATGGACGCAGACGAGGTCCAGGCGACCGGCTGTCCTGCGGCCTTCCGGGTAGAGCGAGGGTAGGCGAGCAAAGCCCCCCTCTCAGTTACACTTTTCAGTTGCATTTTTATCCTTGCACCAGATTAAGGAGGGAATAGCTGGTTTGGGGTATGGCTATGAAGTGCGCTACGCTGAGTTTGGGCATTGCCCTTTTGATGTTGATTCTGTCAGTCGCATCTGCCGCTGCCGCGCCGGGCGAGGCCAGCGGCACGGTGACCAACGTGGTGAACGGGGACACCTTCGACGTCCAGGGCCTGGGCCGGGTCAAGCTGGCGGACGTGACCTGCCCGGAGGTGGGCAGCACCCGGGGAGACAGCGCCCTGGCCTTCACCCTCAACTGGCTGCAGGGCCGACGGGTGTACCTGGACCTGGATAATCCCTACGCCATGGACGAGTACGGCCGCTATATTGCTGTGGCCTATCTGGCCAACCCCGACGGGTCCATCAATGTCACTCAGAACTTCAACCGCATCCTGGTGGACGGCGGCCAGGCCTGCGTGTGGGACGTGACCACCAACGACTTCGACCCGGCCGACTGGTGGGGAGGGCAGATTCCCGCCGGGACCTGCGTGCAGTTCTATCCCGGCCATTCCAGCTCCGTCTCCTCCCGGCCCATGTTCAGCAGCGACGAGGAGTGGGCCCTGAGGGGAACGGGGCAGAAGGGCCGGCCCTTCCCCTGGGAGACGGATTTCAAGGTGGAGGGCACCTACATGGGCAACCTGGAGACCGGGATCTACCACAAGCCCACCTGCACCCTGGCCAAGAAGACCAGGCCCGACCTGAGGGTGTGGTTCAACACTCCGGAGCAGGCGCTGTACTATGGACTTCGCCCCTGCGACATCTGCAATCCGGAGTATTACGGAGACTGGCTGTGGTGAGGGGCGAATATCGGAAAATGCTTTTTATCCAGGGCCCGGCCGACCGGGCCCTATCCCCTCAGGCCAGCCCCTCCATGAAGCCCTGCTCTCCGGCGGAGCTGACCAGCTCATCTATCACCTGGTTGTAGTACTGCCAGCTCTCCCAGTAGGGATCTCCCAGCTCGTTGCAGACGATGGGCACCCGGTCCGACTGCTGGCCGGACGAATCGGCAAAGCTGTAGCTCAGAACCACCACTGAAAAGCCCAGGCCCTGCAGACCCAGGAGATCGATGACCTCCAGGGCGTCCTCTGAGCAGGAAGCGGGCAGGCCCTGACCGGCCATAAAGCTCTGGGCCTGTTCTCTGGTGCTGCAAAACCGGGTTTGCTCCACCTGATAGGTGAAGTCCCGGGGGACGTCTATCTGCTGGCCCATGAGGGAAGAGAGGAATCCGAGGAACTGGAAATAGTAGTCTATGGACTCGATGAACAGCTCCATCTCCTTCTCCACCTTCCTCTGGGATATGTACTCCAGGGTCCGGGGGTCCAGGTTTATGGAGCCGGACTGCAGGGCCGCCCCTGCACCGCTGCCTGCCGATGCGCTGCCGCCGGAGCTGGAGCCGGAGTCTGAGCCGGAGCCCGCAGAGACCGAGCCGGCCTGGCCGGCCCCATCCTGGGCGGTCCCGGCGCCCTGGCAGTCGATGGTGAAGGCCCTCTCCAGGGAGAAGAGCCGCTCCTTGCCACCGAAGTTGCCGCTCAGGTAAATCGCCACCTTGTGGCTGCCCGGGCTCTCGAATTTGAAGGGGAAGTCCAGCTTCACCCTATTGGCGCTGTTGACGAAGGTCGAGAAGAAGTTGTAGGTCCAGCTGTAGGTCCAGCAATCGCAGTCGTTGATGTCGTAGAACATGTCGTCCTGGGGGAAGTTCCCGCAGATGAAGATCTTCTCCCGATCCTCATTCTTCAGGACCTCCGGCTTCCAGTCCAGGACGTCGTTGGCGGTGTTCAGGAAGCTTATGAAGTCGAAGAGGCTCAGCATCTGCAACTCCGTCTCCAGGACGATGCTCTGGAGCTGGTCCACGTCAAACAGGTCGCCGTACTCTGAATAGTCGTTGTAAGGCTTCATCCATCCTTCGTCGGAGATCTTGACCGGATCGATCCACAGCCCGACGTCGCCTTCCTGCTTCAGGGACTCCACGCTGGCTATTTTTATCTCTCCTGGACCGATGTTGTTCTCCAGATCGGGGGTGGTGGCCACCCTGGCGTCGGAGGTTATGAGCTCCACAACCAGGGAGCCCTGCTCGTCGGCCTGCATCTGCAGGGGATGCTCGATCTTGACCTTCATTCCCAGCTCAGCGAAATACCTGGCTTCCTGGCCGTCCTTCGAGCCAAGCTTGGTCTGCTCCAGATACCGGTCGATCACTCCGTAGCCCCGCTCGTAGGCCAGAGGGGCGTAGGTCCTGAGGTCCCTGTTCCAGGCGGTCCGGCCGTCGCTTATCACCACCTCCTCCGGCAGATGGTCGACCTCGAACTCCGTCCAGGTGGGGACCAGGATGTCGCCGTTCTCCTGCAGCTTGACCGGGGCCATGATGCCTACCATTGTCCCGTCCAGAAAGACCGAAAGCTCGTCTGTAAGATGGTTGCAGAGGCTGACCCTGCAGGACTGGCCATCATAATTGAGCATGATGTCGTAGTCCTTGATCTCGCCTCCCGGGGCAGTGGTGGGGGGCATTTTTCCGCCAGAGCTGGTGGCGGTGGTGGTCGATCCTCCTTCCTGGCCGGAAGCGGTCGTGGAAGTGGTGGTAGCGGTACCTGGCAAGGTTGTACCGGGGACGGTGGTTCCGGGATTGGCCATCTCCGAATCGTCGGCCTGTCCCCAGGCTGCCTGAGCGAGCAGCATTATCAAGACCAAACATAGCAGATGCATTCTCATGGTGATTCCTGTCGGACTGTTGAATGATTGTTGAGCGATTGTTGAACGATTGTCGAGCAACTGTGGATCGACTGTTTATCGACTGTGGAGCGTTGCTATAGAACGTTGCTGTGGAGCGTTGCTTAAAGCCTGTCAGGGCCAGCGCTCTGTGCATACTATGGTTCGATTGCCTGCGCCTCCAAAATTATGTGGCCAGTTATCCTTCCAGCGTAAATACTTTTTACCACCGACCTGACCGATCCAGTCCAGCCCCAGCCTGGCCCCAGCAGCGGAGCGCCAGAGCTATCTTCCCCTGATCCATACCACCTTCATCTGAACGAGTGATCCCCCTCATGAGCCCACCGAGAGATGAGATTTCCCGCAGGCTGGCCACTCTGGACGCCCTGAACCGTCTGCTGCCTCCCGGCGGGCTGTGCCAGGTGGACCGGGTGGAGGAGGAGATGGAGGTGATGATCTCCCGGGATTACGAGCCCTACTTTTGCGGAAATGCCGCCCTGCACCTCTGCTTTTCCTGCCGGCGGTGCGGCCGCTGCTGCAAAGACTCCGAAGATGTCGCCGTGTCCATGGAGGACTGCAGGAAGCTGGCCAGACACCTATCCCTGAGCGCGAAGAAATTCATCCTGCTGTACACCAGGCCCCACACCCTGAAGGGGCGGGACGTGGGGACGGCCAGGCTGATCAAGAAGTCTCCGGACGGGAGCTGTCCCTTTCACGACCCTGCCATCCCCGGATGCGCCGTCCACCAGGTCAAACCCCAGGTGTGCACCGCCGCCTTTTATCTCTCCAAGATGAACCTGCTCATGTGCAGGGAGAACGGCTCCTTCAGCGCCTTTCCCCACTGCCCCGGGGACATAGAGCTTCGAGCCGGGATGGAGGAGTTTTGGACCGGGATAGACGACCATCCGCCCTCCAGAGAGCTCCTGCACCAGGCTTTCAGATCTCCATCACCCCAGGTCCGGCTATTCCTGCTGCTCCTCCGCCTGAAGGGCATGGAGATCTACTTCGGCAGGGAGAAGGCCCTCCCCCTGGCCCGCCGTCTGGGGCTGAAGAGAATGCCCGAGGACCATGAGCTGAGGCCGGCGGCCTTTCTATACGCAGCGAGCCTCCTGGAAGTGAACCGCGAAAAAGAGGCCAGTCGGCGGCAAAATTCTTTTGAAAATACTGCAATCTAGCGATTTGGCAATTTTATAATTTACAAATCTCCAATTTTGACCTTCCGGGATTCGGGGCTTAAAGCTCTGAAGGCAGAGCGCTGATAATAGAGCGCTTGATTGAAGAGCCGTTGCAGAGCTGATCGCAAATCTATCGATCTATGTCGGGGCTATGGGGCACATTTTTGGCAGCAGACTCCGGGATTTTCCGCCATGGTCGGTTCATATTAATGGTCGCCACGAAAAATTGCAGCGCAGATTCTTGTTTACTTTAGTGCTTACTTTTTTGTTTTAATGTTAGCTATTATGCAAAACCTTCTTAACCCTGGCGAGGACATATTCCCGTTTCGAGAGGACCTGATGTGGAGGAGATCCTGGGGATGACCGCGTCGAAGTTCCTGATGGGGCAATCGGGAATTTCGGGCTCCTTGAGAGCCGCAAGCATTGGCTGCAATGAGTGGCTGCAAGGACTGCTTCATACAGGAGCATGGCAACTGCCTCCCTTTGCCCGTCCATTTGGATTCTGTCATCAGTCAACTCCGGAAAATTTTCACTATCGGTGATCGATCATGACTAAAAAGCTGTGTCCGTCAGTCTGTCCATATTGTGCTGTAGGTTGCGGTTTATATCTGGAAGTTCAAAAGGATAAAGCAATTGGGATAGAGTATATGCCGGATCATCCGGCCAGCGAAGGATCCCTCTGCCCCAAAGGAAATGCCGTTTTGGAGTTCCTCAATCACCAGGAGAGGCTGCGCTATCCGCAAAAGAGGGTGGGGGACGAATGGCATCGGATATCCTGGGAGGAGGCCACAGAACTGGTGGCGCACGGACTTGGCCTGGCCGTCAAGAATCACGGACCTCGAAGCGTCGGCTTCCTGGCATCGTCTCGCTGCAATAACGAGGAGAACGACATCTTCCAGAAGATGGCCCGCCAGCTTGGCTCTCCCAACATCGATAATTGCGCCCGCCTGTGCCATTCGCCAACCGTCGTCGGCCTGGGGGCGGTGCTGGGAACGGGAGCAATGACCAACAACCTGCTGGATCTCGAGAATTCCCGGTGCATATTTGCCATCGGCACCAACTTTACCGAGGCCCACCCGGTGGTCTCCCGATGGGTCCAGAAGGCCCAGAAAAATGGGGCTACGATTATAGTGGCCGATCCCCGCATCACCTCTACGTCCTGGATGTCGGACATTCACCTCCGGATCAGGCCTGGAAGCGACATCGACCTGTTGCGGGGAATGATGAAGGGGATCATCGACGAAGGCCTGGCTGATAGAGACTTCATCGCCGCCAGGACGAAGGGCTTTGAAGAGCTCGAAGAAAACCTGAAGCACTTCTCTGTGGAGGAGGCAGCAAGGCTTACAGGCATTCCGACGGATCAGATCGTCAGTGCGGCCAGAGCCTACGCCACGTCCCCTGCCTCCGCCCTCCTCTATTCCATGGGCATCACCCAGCATGTTTGCGGCACGGATAACGTGAAAGCTTGTGCCACTCTGGCCCTGGTCTGCGGCCAGATCGGCAGGCCAGGTGCCGGGGTCTGGCCCATGCGCGGCCAGAACAACGTGCAGGGAACGTGCGACATGGGGGCCATGGTCGAGTTTTATCCGGGATACAAGAGAGCCTCCGATCCCCAGTCTGTGCAGTTCTTCGAAAAATCCTGGAATGCGCCCCACCTGCCGACCGGGCCGGGGCTGACCTCCACGGAGATGATGGATGCCGCTCTGGAAGGCACTCTGAGGGCCATGTACATAATCGGAGAAGATCCGGTCATCTGCGACGCCAACGTGAAGAAGACCAGACAGGCCCTGGAGAACCTGGACTTTCTGGTGGTGCAGGAGATTTTCATGACCCCCACCGCCCAGATGGCAGACGTGGTTCTGCCTGCAGCAGCCTGGGCGGAGAAGGACGGAAGCTATACCTCCATGGAGCGCCGGGTGCAGTGGATTGACCAGGCCGTCTCCCCGGTGGGTGAGGCAAAAGAGGGCCTGTGGATAATCAATCAGATCGCCAGGAAAATGGGGCTGGATTTCAGCTACAAAGAGGCTGCCGAAGTGTTGGAGGAGATCAATCGCCTGATTCCGGCTTACGGTGGCATGACCAGAGAGAGAATTTCCAGAATCGGCGGGCTGAGATGGCCCTGTCCCGAGCAGACGCACCCGGGAACGGATATCCTTCATCAGGAGAGGTTCTCGACCATGGATGGCAAGGCAGCCATTGCCACCGTGGAGAACAAACCTCCAGCGGACCAGACGAATGCCGATTATCCCATCCTGCTCAGCACCGGCAGAATTGTCACCCACTATAACGGCGGCTCCATGACCCGGCGCAGCCCATCGCTGCTGGAGAGAGATTTTGAGCTTTACATCGAGATCAACCCGGAGGATGCGGAGGGGATGAACGTTCGACACGGAGACCTGGTTAAGGTAAAAACAGTGCGAGGAGAGGCTAAAGCCAGGGCAAGAGTAACGGATAAGGTAAAGTCGGGAATGGCCTTCATGCCGTTTCACTGGCACGGGACCAACTTCATCACCTCTGACGCTCTGGACCCCGTTTCCAAGATTCCTGAGTACAAGATGGCGGCCTGCAAAATAGAGGCGATACCCTGACATCATCGCCTGGATGGGAGACCCTGGCGTCCTGTGAGGTCGCTGGCAGGGGAGGCTACATCGGCGATGCACCATCAGGGATGCTCCCTCGGCACTGATCTGCACGCTTCGCCTCCCCCTTCCCGTCTCCTCCAGCACTCCCTGCAAAAAAAAACCTTTGCTGGAGTTCATCTGCCCTCCTGAGCACTCATCGACAATGGCTGAGACCGGCAAACCGAGACTGGGCTGCCGGCCTGCCAGAGGGCGATCGGAGGCGAATCCCTGGACTCAGGCCACCTGGGGGAAGTCCTCCTTGTTCACCGAGAGTCGCTCCATGTTTCCGTCCTCCACCTGGTGAAGGGTGATCTCGTGGATGGTGTAGCTGGTCCCCTCCCAGTTGGTAGTGGTGGAGAAGGACATGGTCCCTTCCATGCTGAAGTAGTCCTGGGCCCGGGTGAACTCCTTCTTCACGTAGTCCCAGTCGGCTCCGCTGGTGAAGAACATGGTGTAAGACCCGTCGGGGATGCCCTGAACCCTGAACTGATCACCGCTTCGCACGTAGACGGAGAACAGAGCGGCTCCGCTTGGCCTGGTCAGGACCACCACGGCGTCGTCAGCCAGGCCGTTCTTGATCAGCATCTCCCCGTTGCCGTCCTCGTTCAGGGACTTGATGAAGGTTCCCGTGCCCGGCCGGGAGATGGTGGCCGGGGCAGAGGTGGAGACGGCGGGGGAGGGAACGGTGGCCGAGGGCTGGACCGGATTTGTGGTCGCCCCGGTGCCGGTGCCTGCAGCAGGAGACGCTGATCCGGCGCCTGCTGCCGGGATCTCCTGTCCGGCCAGCCACCTGAAGGCGTTCAGGGAAAAGACGGCGTTGTCCCCCAGGACCAGCTGGTCGTTGTCCAGGACGAACCCGGTGAAGTAGACCACTCTGCCCTGGCCAGACTCCTGCACGGCCAGGACCGGGAAGCTCTCCGAAGGCTCTGAGGCATCCTTCTGCTGGTTGAGCTCCCCCTCGCTATTCAAGAGGTATATATCGAACCAGGCGTTGCTGCTGGTCCTGGCCAGCACCTGGGAGCCGTCGATCTCCTCCAGGTAGGTGCTATACCCGGACATAAGGGAATGAACGCCGGTGGTGATGGGGTGAGCGGTGATATCTTCGACCTTGATGATCAATGGAATTTCACGGTAGTTGCTGGTCAAATCCATCAGCGCGCCGTCTTTGGCGTAGCTCACTCCAAACCGTTGGGCGATGCCGTTGATGGAGTAGCTCTCTCTTCCAAACCAGGCGTTGGGGACCAGAAATAGGCCGCCGCCCTCCTGCACGAAGTTGTAGATGGCCTCTATCTCCGAGGATGTGTAATCGTCGTTGGACAGGATGGCCACCAGGACGTCGAAGCCCCTCAACTTTTCCGCGGTAAGGGGCCTCTCCGATATGCTGGAGACCTCAAAGCCGTCGTCTCTCAGCAGGGAGGCCAGATCCGACCCGCCCCACCAGGCCTCTTCGGCGATGAGGTTGTAAGCGGTATCGGGCACTACCACTCCGTTGCTCTGATAAGGCTGCGGCCGGGTCTCGTCGAAGAGGACCCGGCCCGTCGAAGCTGACGCCACTGTGGATGCCAGCAGCAAAGCTATCAGTAGAAGCTTTATTCTCAAAGAAGACCACCCCTAAAGCATATTGGCATGGCTGACCTGCACTCTGGCAGCTATTATGCAAAATCTAGCCCACGGCTTCAATAAATAATTTTCTATAGAGTGCTGAACTCCCACAAATAAATAAAATTTATACCGTAATAGTAATAATATTAATAGTAATTTAATTTAAACAAAGTTTATGAAATAGATCCGGATATGCCGGGCTAAAGCCATCCGGTGCCGCCGCCAGGCGAGGCCGCGGAACTGGACGGGGGAATAAGGCGAATCCACAAATCTCAGCCGGCCACACTTCCCGCCTGCGTTGCCTGATTGCTGCGCCACCATGTGAAATGTGAAATTGCACCGAGATCCAGATCTACAGTCACCTAGAGAGATGATCCCCGGCATTCCTCAGCGATTTCACCAGCCCGTAGAGGGCCTCGTTGACGGGGGTGGAGATCCCCTGCCTTCTCCCCTGGCGAATCACGTATCCGTTTATGCTCTCGATCTCCGTCTCCCGGCCCATTTGCGCGTCCTTCAGCATGCTGGAAGTGTTACCCGAGGTCATCCGGGCCACGTCCTTAACCAGGGCCAGGGCGAAATCCCGCTCCATTTGCACGCCCTCCCCGGCTGCCACCGCCAGGCATTCATCGACCACCCTCTCCACGGTGGCAGTGAGGTCCGGGGAGAGCACGATCCCGTTGCTGCCGCCGCAAAGAGCAGTGATGGGGTTGATGACCGAGTTCACCAGGAGCTTGCCCCACTGGTGGACGGCAAAGTCCGGGGCAAACTCCACCTGGAAACCCTTCTCCGCGAACCGCTCCCTGAAGGTGGCCTTCAACTCCGGGGAGACCCCGTCCTCGAATATGGTCTTTCCCTTCCCCCGGAGCTTCACCTGGCCCGGCCCGGCATAGACCACCCCCATGGAGGTAATGCCCTGGCGGACGTCTGCACCCGGCAGGTCCATGACCTCCCGGTTGCCCATGCCGTTCATCAGCAAGACATAGGCCGCCCCGGCCAGGGACCGGCCCAGGGCGCCGGAGGACATGATCTCCTCCCGGAGACGGGGCAGGGAGTAGGTCTTGACGGTGACCACCACAGCATCCGGACGATAGCCCGAACGCTGGAACTCCTCCAGGCTGGAGAAGCAGTGCCTGAACCGGATGGACCTGGGTCCACGGGGAAGGACCACCCTCAAGCCAGACTCCCTGATCTGCTCCATGTGGGCTCTGCGGCCCAGGAGGGCCACGTCCTCCACCGCTCCCCCGGACGGGATCCCGTCCCCGGAGAGAAGATAGCCAACCATGGAGCCGATGGCTCCTGCCCCATATATCAATATTTTTGCCACAGCTTTCTACCTGCTGATGCTATTCTGGCCTTCAGCGGTTAAGCATAACCATCGAGTCCAACGAATCCAATTATTGTTCCTGCGAATCTGCCGAGAAAGACCTGCGGGCCGCCTCCCGCAGCAATGGGCCGCCTTTGATATTGAGGCTCTGAATGATCAACAGCAGTCCTGTCGGGTGAAAGAGGCAGTCCTGTTGCGTGCATGTGCAGGGCAATGCGGACAGGATGCGGGAGCGATGCTAATTTTATGAATTGAGTTTAATATCATTTTAATTAAAAATTGAAGGAGTCCGGGGCAGCAAGCCCCTGGCCCCGTCCATCACTCCGGCCGAAAGCCCCACCTGGTTCTGAGCTCCCACATGTGGTGCAGGGCCTCCAGAGCCTCGTCGAAGTTCCGGGCCCCTACCTTGCCCCCGAAGGGCACGCCGTCGGCCCGGAACAGCGTGGTCCTCTTCCTGGCCTCAGAGTCGGTCATGGGCTTTCCCACGTTGATCTTCCTGTCCAGGGGCACGCCCACCTGATTCTTGGTGTAGTAGACGTTTCCGTCAGCCCCAAGCTCCGTCCGGGCCAGCATGTCGAACATCAGGCCGTTCTCCTCCAGCCGCAGGGAGTGGCCGTGTACAGTGCAGCCCCTCATGGAGCAGCGGGCCGTGTCGGTCATCTCGCTGTCCATGAGCTTCTTGGTGTAAAACTCAATATCCCGCTCCCGTCCCTCGATTATCTGCCTCCCGGAGAGGGTCCCCGGGTCGATGCCCCGGCAGTTGATGGCCGCCCAGTACGACCGCCAGTAGGGATTGGCAGGGGCAAAGTACATGGAATCGGTGAACTGGGAGTACCTTATGCGATCTCCGGCCTTGACCCCGGGGGTGGGCTCCACCATGACCCGAATGGGACAGTACGGCTCGTCCATCTCCGCCCAGGGGGGATGAATGCTGGGATAATCCTGGCCCACCGCCCGATGGCCCATGATGGCCACGATGTCCTCCTCGGGAATGTCCCGCAGCTTCTCCGCCCCACCGCTCATGAATTTTCGTCTGTTTATGCTCACCAGGGTCTTCCCGGCGTAGTACTGGCGATCTATCACCATTTGCACCTCA
>JAAEEW010000043.1 GCA_013415595.1 Methanosarcinales archaeon
GGCCCAGGTCACGCTGGTGACCAGGAAGACCGAGGCCTCGCTGCTGGAGACGGTAAGATCCCTGAGCAGGGAGAGCGTCATCGTGGTCAGGGGCCGGGTCAAGGCCGAGGGCAAGGCTCCCCGGGGATACGAGATCATACCCTCCCAGGTGGAGGTGCTGGACCGGGCGGCCCAGCCCCTGCCTCTGGACCCCACGGGAAAGGTGGATGCTGAGCTTGACACCAGGCTGGACTCAAGGTTCATGGACCTTCGCCGGCCCGTCTCCCTGGCCGTGTTCAGGGTGGAGTCGGCGGTCATGCAGAGCCTGCGCTCCTACTTCTACGAGAGCGGATTTCTGGAGGTGTGCACCCCCAAGATCGTGGCCACGGCCACGGAAGGCGGAACGGCGCTGTTCCCCATCAGCTACTTCGAGCGGGAGGCTTTCCTGAACCAGAGCCCCCAGCTCTACAAGCAGATCCTGATGGCCGCCGGGATGGACCGGGTCTTCGAGATCGGCCCCATCTTCCGGGCGGAGGAGCACGACACCAGGCGCCACCTCAACGAGGCCATCTCCGTGGACGTGGAGGTCAGCTTCGCCGACCACAACCAGGTCATGGAAGTGCGGGAGAATGCCGTGAGCCGGGCCTACCAGTTCGTGGCCGATCGCTGTCAGAGAGAGCTGGAGCTGCTGAACGTCGACCTCCAGGTGCCCCGGGTCCCCTTCCGCCGGGTGACCTACACCGAGGCCCTGGATCTGGCCCGGGAGGCCGGAAACACCACCATGAAGTGGGGAGACGACATCGACACGGAGACGGAGAGGGCTGTGGGCAACCTTGTGGGCGAGCACTACTTCCTGACGGACTGGCCCAGCTCCATCAAGCCCTACTACACTCAGCCCTACGACGACCGGCCGGAGGTCAGCAAGGGATTTGACCTGATGCACCCCAGGATGGAGCTTGCTTCCGGCGCCGAGCGGGTCCACGACTACAACCTGCTGGTGGAGAGGATCAAGAAGCAGGGGCTGAACCCGGACGGATTCGAGTTCTACCTGCGGGCCTTCCGCTACGGCATGCCCCCCCACGCCGGCTGGGGTCTGGGGCTTGGCCGGGTGGTCCTGACCATGCTGAACCTGGACAACATCCGTGACGCCGTCTTGTTCCCCAGGGACAGAAGAAGGCTCGTTCCCTGAAAGAGAGCTGAGGGGATGCCGAAAGAGATCTGAGAGCTAAAAAAGAAATCGAAAAACGAAGCCGGACGGACGCTGCTATCTGGCAGGATGTAAAAAGGGAGGTGGCGCCGGGGGGGGCGCTTCCCAAAACAGTTTTTTCCCAAAGCAGTTTTATTAATCAGTTTTATTAATTTGAGTTATCCATTCCTTCGGACCGGGGATTTCCCGGGATTCTCCCGGCACACATTTCAACAGAATGCCCGATCTGCGAAAGATTGATCTTGTGCCCCTGCCTCCACTTCCAAAAGACTGTCTCACAGGGAGATGACTTGCTTGAGTTACCACCGTAAAATCTGCATGACTTTTTTGTGTCTACTGATCCTGGCGGCATTTGCCGTCCCTCCCCTGGCCAGCGCCCAGGAGCCGGATGAGAGAGACGTCCTCTTTCAGGTGTCCACCATCGACGCCCTGCTGCAGAGCGTCTACGACGGCATCCTTTCCTTTGCGGACCTGAAGGAGCACGGGGACTTCGGCATCGGAACCTTTGACGGACTGGACGGGGAGCTGATCGCCCTGGACGGGGAATACTATCAGGCCCGGTCTGACGGCCTGGCTTATCCTGTGGACGAGGCCATGACCACCCCCTTCTCCACGGTGACCTTCTTCGAGCCAGACCTGGAGTGGTCCCTGAACTCCACCGCCAACTCCACGGAGTTCTTCGGGGCCCTGGACGCCCTGATCCCTTCCAGCAACCTGTTTTACGCCATCCGCATGGAGGGGGAGTTCCCCTACGTGAAGACCAGGAGCTATCCCCGGCAGAGCAGGCCCTACCGGCCCCTGGCCGAGCTGAACCAGTCGGTCTATGAGCACCGCTTGGTCAGGGGAGCCATCGTCGGATTCTACGCCCCGGCCTTCGTCAAGGGGGTGAACGTCCCCGGCTACCACCTGCACTTCATCACCGAGGACCGCACGGCTGGCGGGCACGTGCTGGACTTCAGCCAGAACGGGACTGAAGTACAGCTGGATATCACCTCAGGCTTCGCCATGGTCCTTCCCACCAGCGGCGAGTTTGGCGGCCTGGACCTCACCCGGGACCTGGGAGAGACCCTGGAGGAGATTGAGAAGTAGGCCAGAGTAGTCGGGAAATCGAGAGCGGAAGTCGGCAAAGAAGGCCGGGCCAAAAAGGCAAAGTGAAATGGAGCAAGGCCAAAGTGGCCAGGCGGAGATGGGCATAGGGCTGAAGGGGGCCCCAGGCCCTGGCCATGGCCGGGGCGCCGGCCAGGGGCCTTTGCCCTCCTGCCCCCTCCTGTCCGGGGCCCTGATTCCTGCCATCTAAATCGGCGAATAGATGTAGAGGCGTATTGGATCTCCGCTTTGTGCTTCCTGATCGGCCGCCCTCAGGTGGATGCCGGGCATCAGCTCCACGTCCATGTTCCTGTGGAGGACCAGTGAAGCGTCCTTGTTGTCCATGGAGACGCCCTCCGACCACACCGATCGGATCCTCATCAGGCCGTAGACTCTGTCCACGCTCACGTCCTGCGGCTGGTCCGAGATCTGGAATATGCCGTCCACCAGGGCCGTCTTTTGCGGGCTGCAGCTGGCTTCGGATAGGTGTATGGCCAGGATCACCAATCCTCTGGTGTCCCCCAGGTCCTTCTGGTAGGTGTAGGTTCCCGGAAGGTCCAGATAGTCCTGGTCCGTCAGGTTGCCGTCCCTGGTGAGGGTCAGGAAGGCCTTCTTGCAGTCTTTGTCCACCTCGATCCTGGCCTGATAGCCCTCCTCCAGATCCAGGACCTCTCCGCTCCTGACCTGCCGCTGCTCATTGCTGTCCATGAGCACCCGCAGGAGCTGCTCGTCCACCAGCGTGTTGACATCCTCTGAGCGCTCCCAGAGCACCGGAGGGGATCTCGATCCGCCCATCGCTGATTCGTCGCTGTAGCCGGCGAAGTAGCCCTGGCCCAGGAAGCCCATGGTGTAGTACCGGCCCCACTCCTGGAACTGAAAGTCCCTCTCCTGGGCGGTGGTGGTGTAGGTGATCCCGCCAGGCTCCTCCAGCCTGCTGCCGGTGATGGTCATCTCCAGCTGCTCAGAGCCCAGGGACCTGTCCAGGTCATAGAAGAAGCCGGCGAAGTTATGAGGAGTCCAGAACAAGGTCTCCCCGTCTCCGGCGGTCTGGACCTGGCCCCTCACCACCGTGGCGTTGATCCCGGCGGCCTGCAGGTAGATGTGTCCCACGGCGTCAGCGTCCCTGTGGCTGGTGGTTTTGATGGCTGTTCCGTTCATCAGCTGGACGTCCCCGGCCAGGTCCTGTGGCTGGCGGTTGGACATCTCCAGGCCACCGCCCCCGGCGGAGGCAAGGGTCATCAGGCCGTAGACCTGGCCCTTCTCCACCCTTCTGCCGTTTTGTGAAATCTGAAATATCCCTCTCACGGTGCAGTAGCTGGCCGGCTGGAGCCTGACGTATCCGTCCACGTGAACGGCAATGAGGGAGACGTTGTCCTCCCCCCGGCCCTCCGGCCAGGGATTGGTCCTGTAAACGTAGTCCCCGGGGGCTTTGAGCCTGGCAGAGTCCACCAGCCGGTCTCCCTGGAATAAGCTGGCCTCCAGGCCCTCATCGGCATCGCTGAACCTGATCCTGTAGCCCTCCTGCAGCACGATCTCCTCCTGGCTGGAAACAGTCCTCCGGCTGTCGTCGTCCATGAGCACGGGGATCAACAGGCCGCCCTCCAGGGCGTCCCATCGGCCGGATATGGCACAGTCCTCTCCGTATCCCGCCAGGTAGCTGTGGCCCAGAAAGCCGATGGAGCTGTAGGAGCCCCATTCCCGGTGCATGAACCGCTTTTCCTGGGCGGCGCTCACATAGCGGGCCTTTCCGGGTTCCACCTGCCGGCCGCTGATGTTCAGCTCCAGTGTCTCCGACCCCAGATTATTATCAATATCATAATAAAATCCGGAGTAATCCCGGGGAGTCCATGTCACCGTCCCATCCACCAGGGGGGAGAGGGTGCTCCTGGAAGCCAGGTCGTCCGCCGCAAAGGACAGGGAGATCACTGCCAGGAGGGCCAGAAGTATGGCTAAAGCACGCAATCAGCTCTCCTCCTGCAGCTCGAGGGATTTGTAGATGTATAAGCGAATGGGATTATCTATTGTCACCTCATCCTGGTCGGCGGTCTTGATGCCGATTCCAGCCATCAGAGCGGTGTCCTTGTTCCTGCTCAGGGTGATGGAGTTGTCCTTGTTGTCCATGGTGATGGAGTCGGCTGCGACGGCAGAGATTCTCATCTTGTCGTACTCAGTGTCGACCTCCACATCGGTGGCGGTGTCGGATACCTGGAAGACTCCGTCGATAGTAGCGATGTCCTGGTCCGCACCGCGGAAGACGTTCTTAAAGTGGACGGCTAATATGACAATCTCATTGGTGTCTCCAATGTCCTTCTTGTAATAGTAGGTTTTATCGGCCACGGTTGCGTATTCCTTTCCCGGGAAGATGACCTTCCGGTCAACGCTCTGACCTTCCTTCAGCAAATCCAGGTATACTGCCCCTCTATCCAGTTCGATGCCACTCATTTTCAGCTCATAACCCTGCGCTAGCTGAAGTGGCGTTCCCGTGGTCACAGTCATCTCCGCATCATCATCCTTCAGCACCTTTAGCAGCCGCTCGTCGATCAGGGTGTTTTCATCGACAGAAACGTCCCATAGCCTTGGAACCAGATCGCCGATCTTCTCATCGCTGTAGCCAGCGAAGTAGTTCTCGCCCAGGAAGCCTATGGAGTTGTAC
>JAAEEW010000044.1 GCA_013415595.1 Methanosarcinales archaeon
AGCAAGGAGGACACCACCTGCGTCTTCTACCGGGAGGACTGCAGCCAGGGAGGCTGCCAGATCTACGAGCTTCGGCCCAAGGCCTGTCGTCTGTTTCCCTTCCGGGTGGAAGAGACCACCACGGCCAGCGGCGACCTGCTTCTCAATATCAGCTTCAACCCGGGCTGTCCGGGGATAGGAAAGGGCCAGCCGGTGGATAAAGTGTGGCTGGAGAAGCTGGTGGCCGAGCAGTTCACCGAGAGGGCAGAGGAAGTGACCGCCCGGGTGAGGCGCCTGGCCGCAGCCGGCAAGATCAGCCCCCAGGCCAGGGTTTATCGCACCTTTCCCGGCCGAAAATAAGGGTCTTATCCGCCCCTTTTCCTTCCAGGGCCAGCCAGGCTTGGCGGCCCGGCTAGTTGGGATCGCGATCGGTCATCTCATCCTGCACTTCTTGCCGTAATGAGGGCATTTGGTGTTGGTGCAGACGTTCTCCTTGGCCTTCTCCGTCAGCACCATCAGCAGATAATCGAGCCGCTCGATGAGGGGGGCAAACTCCTCCGGCCTGGCCTCCGCCTTCTCCAGGGCCTCCTCGGACCGCCGTTTGAGCTCCTGGGCCACCGTCCGCTCCCCGTCCAGGCAGCGGGCGCCCCTCTCCAGCTCCTCCACAACGGCTCGCAGCTCCTCCGCCTTCATGCTCCTCGCTCCCCCAAATTGAAGATATCCCATGCTCTGCAATTGGGCCCGTCAGGGCCTGCCTGGTCGTCTGCCACTCTCAGATCGCCCTCCGGGCCAGGTCAGCCCTCACCCGCCGGTCTACTTCCAGGCCCAGTATGCAGTCCTCTCCCTCGTAGACGTCCCGGGCGATCCGGGCGCACCCCTCTGCCGCGGCGAAGTTGCCCAGGGGCAGGGCCGGGCGGTCCAGCAACCGGGACACCCGGTCCACTATCTCCGAGGACAGGCTGCCGGCGATGTAGATGGCCGGCTGGCTCTCCCCCAGGTCTCTCATCAGCACCAGCATGGCGCTGACCTCCATGGCGGTGAACAGGGCCAGGGACTCCAGAGCCCTCTTCCACACGTCTGCCGGGCACTTCTCCATGGAGTCGAATCCCATCTTCCGCAGTATCCCGCCGTAGGTGAAGGCCCTGTTGGCCGTTATCTGGCCGGCATCCACGGCGCGGATGGCCTCCACGTCCAGGGGGCCGTGAAGCATCCCCGGGGCGCAGATGGGGGCGTCCAGGGCGCCCACCACCCTCCCCTCCAGCACCCCCAGGGTGACGGTGTTGGCGCTGGCATCGGATATCACGAAGCTCTTCTCTCCCTTCTTGAAGACCTGGTATGCCAGGCCCACCTTCTCCGGGCTGGCTCCGTGGGAGAAGACCTTCATCCGGGGATCGATCTTGCTTCCCCGGTGTATCCCCGGCAGCAGGACCGCCGGCCAGCCGGTGCCCCTCAGGGCGTCGTAGACCCTGGTGCCGCCGCCCACGTGCAGCCCGGCCCCGTCCTGCTGCAAGAGCCCCCGGTTCATCACGTCCTGAATGCCGGTAATCCTGGTCAGGCCGTCGCCCATGGAGTAGGTGATGGCCACCAGCTCCACCTCTCCCGGGCCCAGGGTATCCTCGATGAGCTTGATTATGGACTCTGCCGATAGCCGTCCAGCCTCTCCCCGGGGCAGCTCCAGGCGCCTTATGCCGCTGCTGGCAAACCTAATGGCCCGTGTTCCGTGGTCAACTCCTATGAACATCAGATCAGCTCGACTATTTCTTCTGCCAGGCGAATGCTGTCCTCTCTGGATCTCATCAAGGTATTCAGCTTTACGCAGGGCCCCTGGTGGCGGCTCTCCTCAGAGACCACGAAGTGATCGACCTTTCCCAGAAGCGCCCTGACTCCATAGTCGTCCGCCGGGACTCCCACCGCCCTCATGAACCTGGGCGCCGGGCCGCTGAATGGCCGGTCGCCGGCCAGGGGGCTGACTGCCACCACCGTCATCTTCTGCAGAGCCTCGCGGATCCCCTTCACTCCCAGGATGGGCCCCGTGCTGGTGACCGGGTTGCTGGGGCCGATCAGGGCCACCTTCTCCCTTTGAAGCACCTCCTGGAGCTCAGGGCTGGGGCCGGCCTGGTCCAGCCCCTCCATGCGGATTTTGAGGACCGGGGGCTCTCCCTTTTGCCCTATCCAGTAGTCCTGAAAATGCATCTCCCCTTCCGGGGTGGCAATGATGGTGGCCACCGGGTCGTCGCTCATGGGCATGACCCGGGGCTTCACCTGGAGAGCTTTTGCCACCCTCTCCGTGGCCTCGGTGAGGGAAAGCCCGCTATGCAAAAGATCGCTCCGCATGATGTGCACCGCCCGGTCCAGGTCGCCGAGAGCCATGACCTCCCGGTGGCCCATTCTCTCCAGTTGCTCGTGGGTGCGAAAGGTATCCCCTCTTACCCCCCACCATCGGGATTGGTCGATCAGGCCGGCCAGGGTGTAGAGAACCGAGTCCACGTCCGGGCAGACCAGGTTTCCCGAGACCCAGCGGTCCTCGGCGGTGTTGACTACCACGGTCAGACCATCGGGATCTAAAATCTCTGTCAGCCCCTGGAGCAGCTTGGGGGTGCCGGTGCCCCCGCTGAGGACTATCAAGCTATTCTCCTCAAGGCTGCTCGTCTTCCAGGTTCAAAATCACCATGCCTGTCTTCAGGCCGTCGATCTCTTCCTGGCTCAGAGGTTCCACGGCCACCCGTTCCGATACCACGGCGCTGTTGCCCAGTGGATCCTCCAGGATGAAGGTGAACGGGTAACGTCCCTCCATGGCCTCGGCCAGATGGGCCAGAATATCCTCCCCCCGGGAGGTGCGCTCCTGGTCGCAGGCCTGGCGGGCGGAGCGGGTGGCGAACTGCACCACATCCCTGATCTTGACCAGCACCCCCTCCACGTTGGATACGTAGGACTCCGAGGCGTAGCCCGGCTCCACCGCCACCCCCATCTCCGGGACGCGAATGGTCCCGCTGGACGACCTTATCACCCGGGCGTTTAAGTCCTCCAGGCTCTCCACCTCCAGGGTGTGCCTCTTTGGCTCGCTCTGGCCGAGGAGCATGGTATCGGTGTGCCTGAACCCGCAGGAACAGACTCCCGAGATCAGCATGGCCTCGCCGAAGTGTGGTATATCCGTTACTTCCCAGTCAAAATCCATGTTGGCGCAACACATGGGGCATGTTGCAGTGGTCTTAACCCTCAATCTTTGCCTCCAACCACCTTTTCGCGGTCGATCTTGATGCCCTGGGGCACGGTGACCACGAAATCGTCTCCGATTCCCACGATATCTCCAGAAACGTCTTCAACGCATTTCCTCAGCTCTCCGATGGCCCTGTCCAGGGCCGCCTTCTCTCTCTTCATGGGGGAGATGTCCAGGAGGAGAATGGACCCGGCGTAGATCTCCTTCTTTATATCCGGCAAAACTTCCGGCCTGGTAAGCTCCGCTACCCGGAGCACGATAGTGGGTGCATCACCCTCTACCTCCTCGAACTGCCCGAGATCCACCTCGACGTAATCGTCCTCTCCGGACTTGCCCATCAGCCTATCCAGAAACCTAGCCATTATTTGCCCTCAGATCTAAAATATGTATATTATATTTAGACTTATCTCATATCCATGAGCTTGACTCCGGCCGCGCCCATCAGGACTATAAAGAGCAATATCACCAGCACGAAGCCTGCGGAGACCATGGCCGGGGTGCCACCATCTGTACGGCCAGGAGCAGGATTATCAGCATGAATACCAGCCCCGAGCTCACGGCTATTTCGAGAATTCGCTTCTCCATAATTCCCTCCTCACCCCCATAAAAGATATTCCTTACGATCCGGGGGGCCGCCGGTATCCATCCCCGTCCGCCAGGAGGGCCACCACCGGGGCGGCCCTGCTGCCGTACTTCCCGGCCAGGACGTAACCGGGGTAGACGGGGAGGCGCTCCCGGAGCGTGCAGCCGGAGAGCCTCTCTCTCAATCTCTCCAGCGAGGGCCAGGGGTGCCGGGGATTGATCCAGTCCGGGGTGACCGGGCTAATGCCCCCCAGGTCGCTGGCTCCGGCTTTCACCAGTGGTCGGGGATCGGCCAGGTTGGGGGGCACCTGCACCGCCACCTCCGGGGGAAGGATCCTCCGGGCCAGGGCCACGGTTTGGGCCAGCTCCTGGATCCCGGGGGGGGTCAGGGACTGGGCCTCCGTCCCCGGCTTGGGGTCCAGCCCCTGAATTATGACCTCCTGGATGTGGCCGTGCGTCCTGTGCAGCCGGGCGATGACCTCCAGGGAGGCGGCCCGGTCTTCCCGGCTCTCTCCAATGCCCAGCAACAGCCCGGTGGTGAAGGGTATCTGCAGCCTGCCTGCCCTCTCCAGGTGCTCGATTCTCACCCGGGGGACCTTCCCCGGGGAGCCCAGGTGCAGGGGCACCTGTGCCGTGGTCTCCAGCATCAGGCCCATGGAGGCGTTGTAAGGGGCCAGCAGGCGGAGCTCATCCTCCTCCAGGATGCCGGCGTTGGTGTGGGGGAGGAGGCCGGCCTCCAGGGCCAGCTCGCACAGCTCAACCAGGTAGTGCAGCAGCTCCTCCCGCCTCCCGGCCACCTCCCAGGGGCGGTCACCCATGGAAAAAAGAGCCTCGGAGCAGCCGCTCTCTGCTCCCTGGCTTATTATCTGCAGGGCCTCCCTGCGGGGGATGACCCTGGACCGGTCCGGCGGGCGGCGAAAGCTGCAGTAGCCGCAAAGGTTGCGGCACAGGTCGGTCACCGGGATGAAGACGTTACGGGAGAAGGTGACGACTCGGGCCATCCCCTCATCCTTTCAGCGCCTCAGCTCCACCAGCTTGAGCACGTTTCCGTGGGGGCACTCCTCCGGAGCCTCTCCCACCACCTCGACTATGGTGCACCGGTCGCCGCCCTTGAGGCCGTTGGGGTGACAGATCTCGAACATGGTGCAGTTGGGCTCGTTGCAGTTGGCCGGCTCAAAGACTATCTTGGAGCCTGCAAACGACCTTCTGGCGTCCAGGGCGGCGATGATGGGGCTCTCCGTGACCTCCACCGCCCGCACGCCGTCCTCGTGGATGGGACAGTCGTGAACCAGCTCTCCCCTGATGCCGAGGATGCGATATCTCCTGCCGGTCTCCAGGTTCATGCAGGTGTTTCTGAGCTTGCAGATATCGCACTCCGGGGTCTGGCCGTTGAAAATGAACTCCATTCCTATAGTTGCCAGTCTGGTTCCTATCAGCGTGATTTGCGTGGTTGGTTCGGACATAAATTTTTCGACCTCCAGTCATAATATCATAATAATATTAAATAACTCCCGTGGCCTCAGCGGCCCTTATGGCGGCCGCTCTGGTCAGGCCGGTTCCCAGGATGGTGTACCTCTCCGGCCTTATGGTGTGGGCCATCAGCAGAGCTCCCACCACGGTCTCCCGGTCCAGCCCCACCTGGGCGGCGGTGGTGGGGGCTCCGAGCTGCCGGAGGGCATCCTGGATCATGATCCATTTTCCGCCATGAAGGTACATCATTATTATGGTTCCTAGCCCGCAAAGCTCCCCGTGCAGGGCCTTTCCCGGGGTGATGCGGTTAACGGCGTGGGCAAACTTGTGCTCCGATCCGCTGGCCGGCCGGGACGACCCGGCTATGCTCATGGCCACTCCGCTGGATATCAGGGCCTGAACCACCACCTTGGCTGCGTCTTCCAGGCCGGGCCGGATGCTAGGAGCCCGGTCCACTATCATGCGGGCGGTCATGCCGGAAAGGGCTGCGGCATACTCGCTGTACTCCTCGCATCGAAGCCGGCAGGCCAGCTTCCAGTCCAGGATGGCCGTGTAGTTGGATATTATGTCCCCGCAGCCTGCGGCCAGCAGACGGCCTGGGGCGTTGGAAATTATGTGAATGTCGGCCACGATGGCCAGTGGGGCGTGGGCGGAGATGGACGTGGTCTCGCCGTTCACCGTCAGCGAGGCCTGGGCGGAGCATATCCCGTCATGGGACGCCGCGGTGGGCACGCTGATGAAAGGAATGTCCAGCCGGAGAGAGGAGAGCTTGGCTATGTCGATGGACCTTCCCCCACCAGCTCCGATGATGAAGCCTGCTCCCATCTCCCGGGCCAGGGCCTCCGCCCGGTCCACCTCCTCTATGCGGGAGGCTCTGGTGATCAGGCTCTGTGTCTCGTAACCGCCCTCCTCGAGCTGGGATGTGATCTCTCTTCCCACCACCTGGATGGTGTTGGGCCCGGTCAGGATGAGGGCTTTGCCCTTGAGCTTCAGGTCGGCGCAGATCTCCGCTATCTCGTACAGAGCACCGCTTGCTGCCACCACCTTCCGGGGGAGCTCCATCCACTTCGATCTGCTCAACCTATTTCACCAGTTCTAAGTTATTATCTACTGTATAAAAGGCCTCTTATCAGGATTTCAGCTCTGATCGCAGGTCCTCTAGGATGCGATCTCTGATCCAGTTGACCTCCTGGCTGGTCCTCTTTCTGGGCCTGGGCAGATCTATATCTATGATGTCCTTGATCCTGCCCGGCCGGGCGGACATGATGACGATCTTGTCCGCCAGATAGATGGCCTCGTCCACGCTGTGGGTGACGAAGATCACGGTCTTCCTCTCCTTCTCCCAGATCCTGAGCAGCTCTGACTGCATGATGTTTCTGGTCTGGGCATCCAGGGCGCCGAAGGGCTCGTCCATGAGCAGGGCTTTGGGTTCGTTGACCAGGGCCCGAGCGATGGCCACCCGTTGCTTCATCCCCCCGGAGAGCTCGTGGGGGTAGCTGTTCTCGAAGCGCTCCAGCTCCACCATCCTGATGAAGGGCCTGGACCGCTCGTATCTGGCCGCCTGGGAGAGCCCCTTCAGCTCCAGGCCGAAGGCCACGTTGTCCAGGACGGTGCGCCAGGGGAAGAGGGAGTACTCCTGGAAGACCATTCCTCTCTCCGGGCCCGGCCTGGTGATGGGCTTGCCCTCCAGGTACACCTCGCCGCTGCTGGGCATCTCCAGGCCGGCGATTATTCTCAGCAGGGTGGTCTTTCCGCAGCCGGAGGGGCCTATGAAGCATACGAAGTCTCCCTCGTCGATAGAGAGGTTCACATCGCGCAGGGCTTCCATCTCCTTTCCTTCGGCCTCAAACAGCTTGGATACCCCTTTTACCTCGAGCAGAGCCATAGTTAGCACCGGAGTAGGGTGACGATCCGCTAAAGACCTTTCCATCCGCTGGTGAATGGCTCTTCTCCCATTGTTCATTAGAGTGGAATGCAGTCTTCCTGAGACCGGCGAGGGGGGAAAGGCCATCTCTTTATAGAACCAGCGATAGGGAAAGAGAGTGATGAAGATCGTAT
>JAAEEW010000045.1 GCA_013415595.1 Methanosarcinales archaeon
CCTTCTTCCTCGAACGTATACAACGACAACGACAACCATTTGGGGACGAAGAAAGACGACGGTGCGAAGATGAAGGAGGAGAAAGGGCGGACTAATAATAGTATTTGCGACTTAATATATGAACTCCTATCGGATGTATTGTTTCATCCCAAGCACCACATGGACGGTTTCAAGTCGCTGCTGGCTTCGAAGTCGTCGAAGGGCAATGCGGCGGCTTTGAAAGAAGCGGGGGAAACGGAAGCAAAAGCGGAAGCGGCGAACGAAGCAGTCCCTGGAGATGGCGACGGTAAAGGCGCCGAGAAGAACGAAACAGCAGCTGATGGCGACGATACATCATGTGCTGCGCCTCCTGCATCTCCACAAATGACGAAATCCAAAAGCAATACAAAATTCCACTGTTATCAAGAAGAATTATTTACTTGTCTATTAGGATGCGTTACAGTTGGCAACGACAGCCAAGAAGAACTCGGCGGCGGCGGCGGCGGCGAAGACGAAAGGAGTCGTCGTACGCGCGTTTGTAATGCAAGAGATATAATTTGGTTATTCCCGTTGTTGTTTGACGGGTTCCTTCTCAATTCGGAAAAATGGCACCGCCAGCAACGAGAATCGTCGGCGGCGGCGCGGCATAGCAAGAAACGCGGACACTCGAGTACCTCGGCCGCCGCCGAAGACCTGGCCAAATTCCAATTCCGGATGTTCGTCGAATTCCACGCGATATTGCAGCGCGCGTTGGAAACAGGGAAAGCAACGCAGCTATTCTGCTTTTTGCGGCCGTATGCCGCCGATTTTTCAGTTTGGCGGCTCGCCCCGCTTCATTCTCTTTAGATATTTATTCAACACCCGGTCCGCCAGCAGGTTGACTCCGGTCAGGGCCATCTGCACGGACCACCCTGCGGTCATGCGCTCCCTGTAAAGGCTATGCAGCCGCTTCAGGTGCATCAGGTTGTACTCCAGACAGGTCCCCACCAGCTCCCAGTGCTCCGGCAGGGCCCGTTCCCGGCTAAATCCCCGGATGCCTCCCAGACGGGTCTCGGACATGGGGGTGAAGAACAGGGGCAGCATGAGCCCGGTGTGTTCTTTCAGGGACTCCACCAGCTCGGTGGTCTTGACCACGTCCTCCGCCGTCTCCCCGGGCAGGCCCAGCACCAGGCTGGCCACCGGGAGCCAGGACTCTTCAGAGAATAGGGCGTAGCAGTCCCGCACCATCTCCGGCCACTTCTCGGTCCCCTCGGGCTTGGCCTTGTTGGGCATGTGTCTGGCCAGTATCCGGCAGCTCCCGGTCTCGATGCCCACCCAGGCGGACATGTACTTCTGGTCGCTTCCCACACCCACCGCCCGGGAGACCTCCCGCAGCAGGGACTGGTTCTGATAGACCGTGGCCAGGCTGAGGTGGGAGACGTCGATGGTCCTGGGTCCCAGGGCTTTTACCGCCAAAAAAAGCTCCAGGACCTTCTCCCTGTCCGGCACCTTTCCCGGGGATCCGTAGGTGAATACGTCCTCGGAGTGCAGGAGCACGTCCTTTTGCCCGGCCTCCAGGTTCGTCCGGGCGTCCTCCAGGATGCGGGAGAGGGGCCGGTGGCGCAGGGTGCGCATGGTGGGGGAGCAAAAGGTGCAGCCCCGCCAGCAGCCCCGGCCGATCTCCACGATTCCGGCGATAGTGGGCCCCCGGTTGACGGGTATGTCCTCACCGGGAACCATGCTGCCGCAGATCACCCGGGGGAGATCCTGGCCCCGGGATATCTTGCGGCAGAGGGAGGGGAAGTCCGCCTCTCCCTCTCCCAGGAAGACGTGGTCCACTCCTACGTCCTCGTCCTTCAGCTCCCAGGCTCCGTTTCCTCCCACCACTACCACTGGCCGGTGCTCCCGGATCAGCGGGTGGTTGACCAGCTCCAGGAACCGGGTGCGATTGTGGGGCGGCCCCCGGCCGATCATCTCCTCGATCTCCCGCACGGCGATCTTTCCCATGGGGTCGTCGTGGGTTATCCCCACCACCTCCGTCTCCGGGCCGATGGCCTGGTGCAGATGGTCGGGGTGGGCCACCATCACCTCGTCCCTGGAGAAACCCGCCTCCAGCAGGGAGGCCTCCACCTTCCTCATGCCGCAGGGAGCCAGGAGGGCGCTGCCGTCCGGCCCCGCCGGAAGGGGGGGGCAAAAGAGCCATTTGAATATGCTGTCGGGCATCACGGCTCTGGGCATGGTGGCGGCAAAGCCCAGCAGCACACCTCCGTGATAGGAGGACATCATGGTGGAATCGCTGGTGAGGACTATCCTTTTGCCAGACATCGAGCCCCAGATTTCAACTGGTCACAGATAAACCCTGTCAAAGCGGCCGTTGCCAAAATCCCGCGGTCGTGGTCAGGCATTCGTTTGAAGTCTTCTGTGGATTTTCGGCCGTATCGGCCAGAGGAAAAACGCTAGCCACAGAGGGATTCCGGCATGGCGGGACGCCGATTTATGGGGCAGGACGGACGAAATTCATCAATAACCTTATATCGGATCGCCCAACCAAGGATGGGCCGTGGAAGCTAAGTCATTATCCGAGGTAAACGAGCGAATCCGCGATGGCAGCGTCCGGGTGGTCACTGCGGAGGAGATGCCGAACATAGTGGATGAGCTGGGTCCGGCCGGTGCAGTGCGCGAGGTAGATGTGGTCACCACCGGAACCTTTGGCGCCATGTGTTCCTCGGGAGTCTTCCTGAATATGGGCCACAGCGATCCGCCCATCAAGATCTCCAAAGCCTTTTTCAACCGGGTGGAGGCCTACGGCGGCGTGGCGGCGGTGGACCTGTTTCTGGGCGCTACCCAGCCCTCGGAGGACCAGGGGATGGAGTACGGCGGAGCCCACGTCATCGAGGATCTGGTGGCCGGCAAGTCCATCGACGTGGAGGCGGAGGGGGTAGGCACGGACTGCTACCCGCAGCTGGAGCTGGAGACCAACCTGAAGCTGGAGGACTTCAACCAGGCCACCATGGTCAACCCCAGGAACGCCTATCAGAGATACAATGCCGCCACCAACACGTCGGACCGCACCCTGCACACCTACATGGGAACGCTTCTTCCCCGCTCCGGAAACGTTCACTACAGCGGCGCAGGAGTGCTCAATCCCATCTCAAACGACCCCGATTTCGAGTACATTGGGGTAGGCACCAGAATATTTTTGGGCGGAGCAGAGGGATTCGTGATGGGCTCTGGAACCCAGCACAACCCCCAGAACGGATTTTCCACCCTGATGGTCACAGGGGACTTGAAGGAGATGAGCCCCCAGTACCTGCGAGCGGCCACGTTTCACATGTACGGCCCCTCGCTCTATGAGGGCATAGGAATCCCCATACCCATCCTGAACGAGAGAATGGCCCTGAAGGCTGCGGTCAGGGATCGCGATATCAGGGTGCCCATCGTGGACTACGGGGTGCCGCGTAGAGACCGGCCGGCCCTCAGGGAGGTAAGCTACCAGGACCTGAAATCGGGAATGGTGGACTTAAACGGCAAAGAGGTGAGCACATCCTCGCTCTCCAGCTTCTACCACGCCCGGCAGATCGCGGGGACACTGAAGCAGCGGATAGAGAATGGAAGCTTCCTCCTGACCCAGGCGGTCCAGCCCCTGTCAAAGGTGGGAAGCTCCAGGCCCATGAAGCAGACCAAGGAGTTCCCGAACGTGGGCGACGTCATGAGCCGGGACGTGGTCACGGTGAGGGAGAGCATAGGCATCGAGGATGCCGCCAGCCGGATAGTGGGAGGAAAGTTCGACCATCTGCCGGTGGTCTCGGATGAGGACAAGCTGATAGGAATAGTCACATCCTGGGACATCTCCAAGGCGGTGGCCAACGGAAACATAAGCAAGGTATCTGAGATCATGACCCGCAGGGTGTACTCTGCCAGGCTGGACGAGCCGGTGGAGCTGGCCGCCAGAACCCTGGACACCCACAGCATCTCCGCCCTGCCGGTGATAGACAGGGAAGGACACGTGATAGGAATGATTACCAGCAACGACCTGAGCAGGCTCCTGGCCGGGAGGCGGTCCCATTGAAGCTCATGTTACACGTCGCGCCGGGCATAGTGCGCCATCCGCTCATAGCCTCGGTCATCCTGGAGACCCAGACTCTGCTCAACATCGAACGGGCCAAGGTGGATGCGGTCAGCGGCGAGATCGTGCTGGACGTGGCCCCGGATAAGTGCCGGCTGGTCAAGGAGGCCTTCGAGCGCCGGGGCGTGGACGTGGTGCTGCTGGAGATCCCGGTGATCAAGGACGATGACCAGTGCGTTCACTGCGGTGCCTGCGTATCCATCTGTCCTACCGGCACCTTCAAGTTCGATGACTGGAGAGTGGTGGTGGACTCGGGCAAGTGCATTCAGTGCGGCGCCTGTGTAGCCGGATGCCCCCACCGGGCACTCAAACTGATACTGAAATAGTTGATGATAAAGCACTTCAAAATTTAATTGTAGAACTTCCGCAGGGGTGTAATTCCAGCATCGACCCTGGCAGGGGCCTGGAAGTCATTCTTTTTGGAAGAATACTATATTTTAATTTTTTGGAGAAAATTCGATAGCCCGAGATAATGCGCCCCCGGCGCGCCGGAGGATTCCGCACGGATAATTAACATATTGCCGATAATTGTCCACGTCACAACGCATAAATAGGCTTATTTTTTTGCATATTAGCTATATTTTTTGTTTTAGTGATTTTGATAAGTATCTAATGAAGGGAATATAACTTGTTTAAGATTTTCTGAAATCGCAGATTTTATATGGGTGGAGGTTTAATCATCAAGAGATATTCCGTCCGGATATATTAGGGGTCAACTGGGGAAAAATCCGGACAGCCGTGAGAGGAGGGCAGGATAATTGTTTGAGCTTGAGCCTTGGATTTATAATAGCTTTGCTGCTGACGATTTATTTTGGATTTTAAATCATAAAGACCTGCGGGGGGTGGTTTGAGTTGGAGGACCGCTACATCTCTGCCTACCTATCCTCTCTGGCTGATCTGATCTCTTTTCAGGACGGCAGCAACAAGGACAAGCTGAGATCTCTATCTTCCGAGGCTCCCGCCCCCGTCTCCTCCCTGGCCAGAGCCATCCTCTCCTCGGATGGACAGAGCATCATGGGTCTGCTGGACAATCTGGCCGGCGTGGCCTCCCGACTTGGAAGCTTCGAGTCCTGGTTCAACCTGGGCCTCATCGCCCAGCGCTGCTTTTCCCGGGAGACGGCCCTGGATTACTACCGGCACAGCCTGGACGCGGCCTGGGCTGCCGGAGATCAGAAGATGGTGGCCAGGGCTCACAACAACATTGGCAGCGTTTACGCTGAGATGGTGTGCTGGGATAAGGCGAAAGACTGCTACGAGAAGGGCCTGGAGGCCCTGAGGGAGAACGGATCGGCGCAGGATCGCCTGCCTTTGCTGAACAACCTGGCCCGGCTGCACCAGCTACGCCTGGAGTGGGAGCCCATGCTCAGGCGATATCGGGAGGCCCTGGCCGGACTGCAGGAGGCCGGAGACAGCCGTGGGGCGGCCGGGGTCATGGTCGCCCTGGGTGAGGCCTACCAGCAGCAGGGCGATCTCGCCTCCGCCGGGGATTGGCTGAAAAAGAGCCTGGAGGAGAGCGAGAAGACGGGGCACCGGTCCGGGGCGGCCAGAGCTCTGTTCAGCCTGGGATCCCTGTACCGCATGGAGGGAGACCTGGGCCGGGCCGAGGACTGCTACACCAGGGCCATGAAACGCTTCCAGGAGCTGAAAGACCGGGAGGGCTACGCCCGGGCCTGCAGCAGGCTGGGGGACGTCCACTTCCAGTGCGGCCGCCACGACCAGGCCAGGAGATGCCACCAGGAGAGCCTAGAGACCTGGGAGAGGCAAAACGCTCCCTCCTCGGTGGCCTCGGAGCTCAACAGCCTGGGATTCATCTCCGTGGAGACCGGTCAGTGGGACGACTCTGTGCAGTACTAGTCCCGGGCCATCGAGATCATGGAGCAAAGCGGCGACCCGGTGGGCGCGGCCAGGGTGCTGGGAAACCTGGGAAGCGTCCACTACCGCCGGGGACAGTACGCCAGCGCCGTGGAGTGCTATAATAGAAGCCTGGAGATCAAAGAGAAGGCCGGAGATCAGAAGGGAGTTACTGCCATTCTCAACAACCTGGGACTGGTCTATGCCGATCAGGGAGACTGGGACCGGGCCATCGAGAACTACCAGCAGAGCATAGAGATGCAAAAGAGCCTGGCAGACCTCAAGGGAGCGGCCAAGGCCATCTCCAACCTGGGGGCCGTCTACCAGATGCGGGGCGACTGGGAGAGGGCCATAGACCTGTACTGGGAGGCCCTGGAGATCCAGGAGCGTCTGGGGGACCAGATCGGCGCGGCCAAGACAGAGAACAACCTGGGGCTGGCCTACCAGCACAGGGGCGAGCTGGACATGGCCGCCGAGTACTACAGGAGAAGCCTGGAGATCAAGGAGCGGCAGGGCGACGTCCAGGGAGCGGGCAGCACCCACACCAACCTGGGAACCATTTACCAGATGCAGGGGCTCTGGGAGAAGGCCATCGACCACTTCAGCCGGTCGAAGGAGACCTTCGAGATGCTGGGCGACAAAAGGGGCGTCTCCACCGCCCTCAACAACCTGGGAAACATCTACGCGGACCAGGGCGACTACCTGCAGGCCAAGAGATATTACAGCCTGAGCATCGAGGCCAAGAGGGCGCTATGCGACGACCACGGCATCGCCACTACCATCGGCAACCTGGCCTCGGTTCAGGTCTCCCTGGGAGACGTGGAGGAGGCCCGGGAGAACTACCTGATCAGCCTGGAGGCCTTCCAATCCCTGGGAGACCTGGCCGGAGAGGCCAATTCCCAGGTGGGACTGGGCAGCCTGGCCGCAGGCAGGTCCGACTGGGAAGAGGCCATCATGCGCTACAGCCGGGGCCTGGAGGTCATGAAGGCCCTGGGGGACTCTGTTAGAGCGGTGAACACCATCAACAATCTGGCGGCAATCTACTACCGGGTGGGGAGGTGGAATGAGGCCCTGGACCTGTACCTGGACTCCCTTCACAGCTTCCGGAGCGCCGGGGACTATCAGGGTGCCGCCGCAGTGCTGGGGAACCTGGGCAGCATCTACTCCGAGCGGGGAGAGTGGGGAAAGGCCCTGGAATGCTATCAGGAGAGCATGGAGATCTTCGACCAGATGGGAGAGAGCTACAGCGTGGCCGTGGCCCGGAACAACATGGGCAACGTGAGCTTCCGGCAGGGAGACTGGCTGCAGGCCCTGGACCTCTACAGCCGCTCACTGGAGGGCTTCGAGCGGGCCGGAGACCAGTATTCGGCAGCTGCGACTCTGTCCAACATCGCCGGGATATGTCACAAAAGGGGCGACTGGGAGAGGGCCCTGGAGTGCTACCGCCGCAGCCAGGAGATCTTCGAGATGCTGGGGGAGGACCTGGCGGTGGCCAAGGTGATGAACAATCTGGGCACCTTCTATTACCGGCGAGGGGAATGGACCCTGGCCATCGAGCACTTCCGCCGGGGGCAGGAGGCCATGGTCCGGGCCGGAGACGCCCAGGGAGCGGCGGAGATGCAAAGCAACATCGACATGATCAAGGCCAGCCGGGGCGACTGCTCGGTCAACGTGGACGATTATCTCCACCAGCTCAGAGAGCTGGAGGACGCCGGAGACGTCTACGGAGTGGCCGAGGCCCTGGGGGCGGTGGGCAACGCCTATGCCGACAGCTATCAGTGGGACCGGGCCATCGAGCATTACCGGAAGAGCCTGGAGGCCTTTGAATCCCTGGGAGAGGTCTACAGCAAGGCCCAGACCACATTCAACATGGGGACGGCCTACCGGGACCGGGGAGACTGGGATAGCGCCGTGGAGCTGCTGGAGAGAAGCCACGAGGACTTCGCCAGCTTAAACGCCCTTCCCTGCATGGGATCCACCATGCTGTGCCTGGGCACCCTCCGAACCCTGCAGGGCGATGGCCAGGAGGCGGAGGAGATGCTGCAGGAGGCCATCGACACCTTTGAGGGCCTTGGCGCCGTTCCCGAGCTGAGCGAGGCCTACATCGCCATGGCCAGGCTGAAGCTCAGAGGGGACTATCCGGAGGAGGCCAGGTACTACCTGTCCCAGGCTGAGACCCTGATAATGAGCATCGACTACCAGCCCATGCGCATACAGCTCTGCAACGCCTGGGGAGAATACTACCTCAGGGAGGACCGGCTCCGGGAGGCAGGCGAGAGTCTGCAGAAGGCTCTGGCCCTCTCCAGCCGGCTGGGCTACCAGCACGAGGAGGCCCGGACCAGGTTCGGTCTGGGCCGGCTGGCCCTGGCTCAGGGAAGCTGCCGGGATGCTGAGAAGTACCTGAAGGACGCCCTGTCCATTTTCAACAGGCTGGGATCGATGTACGAGGTCATGGCCACCTACTGCGAGCAGTCCCAGCTGGCCCTGGCCGAGGGAGACCTGGCCCGGGCCGGCGATACCGCTCTCATCCTGGAGCGGCAATCCCGGATCCTGGGCTACAAAGACCTGCACATCAAGGCCCTGGTGACCCTGGCCGATTGTGAGCTGAGAAAGGGCATGACCGAAGAGGCCATGAACGATTATTACGAGGCCCTGAGGCTGATCAAGGATAGGGGCCGGTCCGGCAGCGAGATGATCTATCTGCTGATGAGCCGGGTCATCGATCATCTGCAGGGGACGGTCAGGACGGACCGGGAGGGAGCGGACGAGTCCGCCGTGCGCACCCTGGAGTGCTTCCTGGAGGCCATCCGGGCCGAGCTCAAGAGCGAGTGCCACACCCTGGAAGTCCCGGAGAATTTCACGGTCAAGAACTAAAAGGCGATCTCACATCCACATGACGCTGGGAAGAAAGCTCATCTGAAGGTCCAGCTCGGCCAGACGGTGACGCAGATCCTGACTTTTGAGCAGCTCGTCCAGATAGTAAAGACGGGAGACCACCTCCAGTATGTCTGCAGCCAGGGATTCGGACTGGCTCCTCACCGGAGAGTAGTAGATGGCGCCCTGGTCCTTGTTGACCTCGACCCCGAAGTAGTCCCGGGAGAACAGGCCTTTGAACTCGATGATGATCGGCTTGTAGATGTCCTTCAGGCGGGGGACGAAGAGCTCCTCCAGGACCTTCTGGATCATCTTGTTCTCCACTTCCGCAATGCTGATCCGGATGTAGCCCTGGCCGTGGATGTAGCCGGAGTAAAAGACGTTGTAGGTCACCCGGGAGGTCAGATCGGTCATTAGCTTGAGACGGAACTCGCAGTCGTCGTTGAGCTCACGCAGGCCCTCGTTCAGGAAGTAGCGGGCTTCCAGAACCAGGCCCTTCTCGAAAAGGATGACCACCTGGGTCTCGAACTCGTCTGGAGTTCGCACCAGGAGGTCCTGGACGTTCCAGCCTAAGATCCGCTCCACCTCTTCCTTTTTGCAGTCCATGCAAACGAACTCCCGCAGCCCGTTTAGCAGCTCGCTCAAAGTATCCATCCAAATGTTATTTCCGCCCTGACGCGGGATAAAAGTTGTGCTGAGAACAGCCGAAATTTTATGATAGGCCTTTGTGGTGGCAAAAGGCTCGCCGGACGCTAAAAAAAAAGAGAGTCGGACCGACCCTTACCATCCATAGGCCAGGAATATCATGGTGAAGAGGACCAGGGTGACCAGGATCACGCCCCCCATGGTGCCCAGGGCACGGGATATGTCTGAAGGCTCCGGCTCTCTGCCCTCGTCGTAGATGGTGTAGACTCCGGGCTTCTCCAGGCGCACCCCCAGGGCGCCGGCCCCGGCCGCCATGGGCCATCCGGAGTTGGGGCTGGGGGTCCG
>JAAEEW010000046.1 GCA_013415595.1 Methanosarcinales archaeon
AAGCAGATTGCATCCTCATGGATTAAGACGAAGCACAAAAGCATTCTGAATTGGGAGATGTCGGAGCGACCTCTCCCAATCATTCCATCGAGATATGGTCGCGATAATGTGATCATTTCCTCGCGGATAACTCGATTGGTTCAAGTACCTTTAGCTATAGTCATCGTTTATGCTCCTCCTTGGCATAGATGAGGCTGGAAAAGGCCCGGTCATCGGCTCCATGTTCGTGGCCGGCGTGGTGGTGGCCGAGGAGGACCTGTTCGATTTTGCGGCCATTGGAGTCAAGGACTCCAAGCTGCTTCCTCCAGCCAGACGGGAGGTCATGGAGAAGCGCATAATCTCCCTGGCCCGGGAGCACTACGTCCTGGAGGTCTCCTGCCAGATGATCGATGAGCTCCGGCAGGTGATGACCATGAACGAGATCATGGTGCGGGCCCACGCCCAGGTCCTTTCCAGGCTGCAGGCCGACCGGGCCATGCTGGACGCCTCGGATGTTAAGGCCGGGAGGTTCGCCGAGAGGGTAAAAGCTGCCAGCGGCACATCCATGGAGGTTTTGGCGGAGCACAAGGCGGACAGAAACCACATGGTGGTCGCGGCGGCATCCATACTGGCCAAGGTGAGAAGGGACCGCTCCATCCGGGAGCTGGAGGCCTCCCTGAGCTGCAAGATCGGGAGCGGGTACCCCTCGGACCAGGATACCATGCGATTTCTGGAGAATTGGGTGAAGGAGAATAACGAGCTTCCGCCCTGCTCACGAAAGAGCTGGGCCACTGCCAGGCGGGTGGCTGCTTCCCTGAACGACCGGCCGGATCCCTGAAGAAAAGTCTCTTGCTCAGGCGAAGGGAGAGCCGGATCTGCTCTGGTGCATCATCTCCGGGTGCCGGAGTGAAGGGACTTTGTGCAAATCAAGGAGAGAGTCCAAACCACAACGCACCTGAGCAAAATCCAATTGCCATGGCACCATGTGCTATGTTCCCCCGGGAAACCAAAAGGATAAAAGCAAGTTAGCTGAACAACAGGTCAACCAGAGGGATTTCATTGGATATAGAGGATACACTGCTCATGATTCCAGGCCCGGTCAAGGTGGCTCCCAGAGTACTTCGTGCCATGTCCAAGCCGATGATCAGCCATCGCAGCCCGGAATTCGGGGCAATATATGCTGACTGCCGGGAGCTTCTCGGGAAGTTCTTCGAGACCAAGAACGAGATCGTCATTATGAGCGGGTCCGGAACCTGCGGCATGGATGCCGCTGTTGGTGGCCTGGTGGGCAGGGACGACAAGATCCTCACCATCACCAACGGCAAGTTCGGCGAACGGTTCACCGAGATAGGAAACCGGTACGGCAAATCCATTTCCGTGGACTTCGAGTGGGGCACCCCCTTCGATCCGGAGAGAATCGAGTCGGCCATGGAAGAGGGAGTGAGAGCCATAGCCATGGTTCACAATGAGACCTCGGTGGGCATAATCAATCCGGCCCGGGAGATTGGAAAGATCGCCCGAAAGCACGACGCCATATTCATAGTGGACGGCATATCCTCCATCGGCGGAAACGAGTTCCTGACTGACGAATGGGGCATCGATATCGCCATCACCGGCTCCCAGAAGTGTCTGGCCGTGCCCCCGGGCCTGGCCGTCGTTTCCGTTAGCCAGCGGGCCATGGATGCCCTGCGGGACAACAGCGGCAGCTACTACGCCGATCTGAAGGCCCACATCAAGAGCGCCAGGAAGAAGCCGGCCCAGACGCCCTTCACCCCGGCAGTGCCCCTCTTCTATGCCCTGCAAGAGGCGCTGCACATGGCCGAAGAGGAGGGCTTCGACGCCCGCAGAGAGCGGGTCCGAAGGCTGGCCCAGGCGGTCAGAGAGGCGGCCACTGCCCTCAATATCGAGATGTTCCCGGTCAAGGGCAAGTTCTCGGATTATTCCAACACCGTCACCGCCATGAAGATACCAAACGGAATCACCGACGACAAGCTTCGGGGCGGGATGAAGAAGCAGGGAATCGTGGTCTCCGGCGGGCAGTCCCAGCTCAAGGGCAAGATCTTCAGGATCGGGACCATGGGCGTCTGCAGCCAGGGAGACATCCTGCGGACCATCCAGACCCTGGAGCTGATCCTGGCCAGGGAAGGAGTCATAACCCGCCAGGGAACCGGTGTCGAAGCCGCCTGCAAGGTGCTGGATTCCTGAGCAGGCAATGGGCTCACCCCAATATTCATTTTTATTTTTATTATCGAATCCTTGATTCGACCTCGTCTTGAGATCTTTCAATGATTGACTTCAACGCAGACCAGGGAAGTCCGCATTTCCAGGCAAGATCAAAAACATTATATCTTCATCACATGGAGAGGGCATGAGGCATGGCGAATGGTTAGTCTGCGGTGGCATGCAGCCCTTATGGCACTTTTTCTGCTGGCAGTCGCCCAAGCCGAAGGCATCGACGTTTCGGTGACCCTCGACCAGATAGATAGCCAAAACCAGCCCTACGATGTGAACAGGACGATCGTCTACAGCGTCCATCTATCCGGTGCCAACAGCTCTACAAGCTGCTCAGTGCTCCTGGAGGTGGGGCCGGACCTCCACCATTCCAACCTCAAGAACAGCTACCGGGATTCAGTCGACCTTGAACCGGGCAAGGCCAGTACCCTCTACTTCCCGGTTGACTTTCGCTCGTCTGCCTTTATGGGAGAGGAGTATCAGGAATGGCTCCTGGACCTGGAAAACGCCTCCCCCTGGAGCCTGGCCTGGTACCGTCTGGAGGTGATATCCGAAGATCCCACCGACAGACCGGTCCTGGTGGACGACTACTCCGGCTGGCCGGAGATGATCAAGGTCGTACAGCTGTCCAGAGATCAATCGGTCACTCCGGCTGAGGGGACCAGGGATGATGTATACCTTTACAGTGCGTCGTTCTTTTGCACCCACAAAGAAAACATCTCCCTGCAGGTGGCCCCTTCTCCCCAGGGCCCCTGGACCCCCCTGGGTGAGAGGGCTTACACGGCCCCTGGAAGCTGGCAGACCCTGGAGTGGGAGGACGTCGCCCTGAACTTCGACTTCGAGACGGCCAGCTACCGGTTCAAAGGGTGGGAGTTCTCCCCTGCCTTTGAGGGGCCTTCCAGGCCTATCCTGGTCCAAATCCAGAACAGCACCGTCTTTCCGGAAAGGGCCCTGGCCGACCAGAACTTCAGCTTCCAGGTGCAGCTATTGGCCACAAAGGAGATGGAGGTTTCTCTGGTCCTGCTGGACCCGGCGAGAAACTACACGTCATCCCGGGGCAGGCTGAAATATGCGAAAGCTCCCACGTGGGAAACCCTGGCCTGGAGAGACGTGAGCCTGCTGGACATGGCCAGGTTCAACGGCTCCACGGTCTACTTCTTTGAGTTCTATACGCCAGATGAGGAGGCTCCATTTGCCACCAGCAGGCTGCTGACGGGCAGGTATTATCAGGGGCCGAAACTCATTCTGATGGAGATGGGAAACGCCACCGTGGCCCCCGGCAACGGCAG
>JAAEEW010000047.1 GCA_013415595.1 Methanosarcinales archaeon
CGCTACCAGTGCTGAGAATAGTCTGGCCAGCTCTTTCGTCTCGCTCTTATCCAATCCTTTTGAGATCCACAATCCGGGCACTTACTACGGGCTCCTTTTCTGGAGGTCTTTCATTCAGCTATTGGGGGGAATGAGCATTATTCTCCTTTTCATAGCGATTCTACCTCAATTGGGTGTTGCAGGAAGACAACTATATTATGTAGACACGAGTCGGGAGACTCTTACTCCTCGAGTTAAAAATACTGCCAAATTATACTGGGGTATATATTTGGGCTTTGTTGCACTGGAGACCCTGCTTCTCTGGGGCTGCGGGTATGCCCCTATACGATTCGATGTGTACATCTTTCACAACACTATCTACGGCTGGATATTCGCCTTTGGCAGCAGGAATAGTTGCATATGATAGCCAAATAATAGAAATAATTATTATAATATTCATGATCATAGGGGCAACAAACTTTGTTCTTCACTACCAACTGATAGCCAAAAAGGATATATTTTGTTATATAAAAGATCAAGAGTTTATTTTTTACCTTTGAGTACTTGCTAAAGCTACGACAATCATTGTCCTGTGGGGAGGTGTAGATGGAGATCTCTTCCACAGGATCCGATTGGCTGGATTTCACGCAGTCTCTATTTCGACCACCACGGGTTTCACAAACAATTTCGAATACGACCATTGGTCCTCTACATCTAACATGGTCCTTATTTTGCTCATGCTGATAGGTGGGTGCGCTGGAGCAACTGCAGGTGGGATCAAGGCAGTTCGCGTACTTCTCATAGGAAAATATTCTCATAGGGAAATGTTAGAAACGCTGCATCCTAAGGCAGTTAGGTCTATAAAAATGGGTAATATATCTATCTCAGAAAGTGTATTAATATCTGTTTTATTTTTTACGATTATTTATATTATCATCTTCTTCGCTGCTTCATTAGTTCTTTTGGTCGTGGAGTCCGCAAATATTAATTTCGACCTGCTTTCCTCGATCTCAGCGGTCGCCACTTGTATGGGGGGTGTAGGTCCTGGTTTGGGAGAAGTCGCATTCGATTTTAGCAAAGTCACGCCCGCAGGCAAAATGATCGCATTCTCCTGTATGTATATTGGACGAATGGAGATCATACCGGTCATGCTGTTATTCTTGCCTGAGCTATGGAAAGAATAACGCTGTCCAAATGCAGGAGGACTCCAATCGAAATATTGCCAGTCACATCTCCTCTAGATACGCACAGAGTAGAAGAGAAACCGGTGAGGTTCTCTGCTCCCCTCGTTGACTTCGCTAGCTGTAGCGTGTAATAGTACTCTTAAGCCATCATCTCTTTGATGGCCCTGGCCAGCCTGCTCATTCCCTCCACGATCCGCTCGTCGTCGGAGTTGGAGAAGTTCAGGCGCATGGTGTTCTCCCCGCCGCCGTTGGCGTAGAAGGCCTGGCCGGGGACGAAGGCCACGTTGTTCTTGATGGCCCGGTTGAACAGCTCCAGGGACGACAGCTTCTCCGGCAGGGTGATCCACAGGAACATCCCGCCCTCCGGCCGGGTGTACCTGACCCCGGGGGGAAAGGTCTCCTCGATCATCCTCACCATGGTCTCTCTTTGCCTTCCGTACTCCGCCCTGATCAGCTCGATATGCCTGTTCACGTCGTTGTCAACCAGGTACTGATGGGCGATCCTCTGGGAGAGGTAGTTGGTGTGCAGATCCGAGGCCTGCTTGGCGATGACCAGCTTCTCCATGACCTCCGGGCAGGCAGAGATCCAGCCCAGCCTCATCCCCGGGGACATCACCTTGGAGAAGGAGCCAAGCAGGATGGCCCGGTCCTCCAGAAAGTGCCACATGGAGGGGGCTGGCCGTCCCATGAACCTCAGCTCGCCGTAGGGGTCGTCCTCGATGAAATAGGTGGCCCGCTCCCTTCCCTCCAGCAATGCGTCCGCCACCTGCCGTCGCTTATCCTCGGAGTAGCTGACTCCTGTCGGGTTCTGGAAGTTGGGCACGGCGTAGAAGAGCTTTGCCGGCCCTCCGGAGCCAGAGCAGGAGAGGGCGCCTGTCAGGGCGTCGACGTCCACTCCGTCCTCCTGCAGGGGAACGGTCTGAAACGTGGGCTCGAACATCCCAAAGGACTGGATGGCTGCCAGGTAGGTGGGGTCCTCCACGATGATCCGGTCGCCCTTGTTCAGGAAGGCCTTGCCCAGCAGATCCAGGCCCTGCTGAGAGCCTCCGGTTATCAGAATATCCTCTGCGCCAACCCGCAGGCCCTTCTCTGCGTACCTCTGGGCGATGATCTCCCTCAGGGGAAGGAAGCCCTCCGTGGTGCTGTACTGCAGGGCGGCCTGGCCGCACTCGTCCAGGACCTTTTGAGCCGCCCGGGCCAGCTCCTTCACCGGAAAGAACTTGGGATTGGGCAGCCCTCCGGCAAATGATATGATCCCGGGGTCCTCGGTGACCTTCAATATCTCCCTGATGAACGACTTGTGGACTTTAGACATCCTATCTGCAAAAGGGCTGGCCATCTCTTCCATAGCGTCTTCCACCTATCAAGGTTCTCTGGGCAGATTATCTCCAGGCATATAAGGCTGATCGTGCTGGCACCATTGCCTGGTTTTGCGAATCGTCAGAGGGACATCCTTTTCCTGGCCCCGGCCTTCCCCACTGGAGGCGGCCCAACGTCCATATTTTTTTGAGGGCAGTCTGTCGGACTTTTCATGGATTGATTTATTATCCTTGAGGTTGGTTTGAGGGGGCGGGAGAGAATATGAACTGCATTTGGAAAGCCTGTCTTTGTATCATGGTTCTGCTGATCGTCTCCACCGTATGCATAGCCTCCAGCACCGTTCTTGGCTGCGGGACCGGGCCATCCCGGGCCGTGCACGACATCGGGGATCACTTCACAGCCAAGCCCACCTACAACATAAGCGCAATGTCATTCATCAAGCCGCTGTTCAACTCCACTTACGAGCATAGGCTCCTGCGGGATGTCAGCAACCGCACGCCCTCGGTGCCCTTTAGAAACATCAATCCCTTCAACGAATACCAGGGCGTCTACCTGATAGAGCCCACCCGCCAGGAGCCAATCGATCTCAGAACGACCATTCCCGGTCCTCTCAGCTTCTGAATCGACCCTTGAGCGCCGGCCCTTTGCCCGGGATTTCCGAAAAGAGGCCGACCGGCCTGAGCCCTGAGGCCCCCCTCCCCCGGCCGATCTCAGGGCAGGTTCCGGCAGGGCCTCCGGCCTCGTTTTCTCCTCACAAGTATTCGGCGGCCACTCCCAATCGCTCTTTGGCCTCTTATCCCTGGTCGTCGAAGTCCACTCGGGAGTGGCTGCCGTCGCAAAAGGGCTTCTTCCTGGACGCCCCGCATCTGCAAAGGGCGAAGGGCCCGCAACTGGCGACCTCCTCTCCACCCCTGCCAATCAGCCTGCACTCTCCTTCCACCAGCAGGGGCCCTCCCTTCATCACCTTTATCCTGGCGGCAAAGCCTCCCCTGTCCTTGCCCGCGTCTACCCTCTTGTAGGACAGCGCGCCGGAGGGGCAGTTGTCGATGGCCTTCATGATCTCCTCGGAATCGGCCCCCTGCATGTTGATCCAGGGTCGCTGTTTGTGATTGAAGACCGCGGGAAGCCCCTTCACGCAGTTGGCGGAATGGACGCATTTGTCCGGCTCCCAGTAGACCACGATCTCCCCGTTGGTGTAGGCTTTCATGACCTGCATTATTGGCTTTGATGCTACTTAATTGTTTATACAGTGTTCAATATAATATTTTTGGGGATGCGTCGCTCTGGATCGTTATGGCTCATTGCGGCTGATTATGCCTCACTGTGGCTCACTGTGGCCCACTCCGGCCCCTCATTCCCGGAAGGAAGATTGCGGGGAATTAGGTGGGGGCGGCAAAAAAGGCATAATACATGGCCAGAGAGATGGAGGGCCATGGGATGCGAGATCGCCCTCCACAGGGCCTGGAATGAGCTGGAAAGCCTCTCCGGTGCCAGGGAGTACACAGTTCAGCTTCTTGGGGAGGACTATTTGATAGATGTCGCCAGGAGGCAGGTCTTATCACAGCCCTCCCAAGAGCCTGCGAATGACTATCTGGCGGTGATCCTTCTCCATTACCTCGCCGGAATGAAGAGATGCGGATACCGGAAAAGCGGTGAGTGGGTGACCTTCCGGGACATAAGAGGCGGAGAGAGCTATTTCCCGGCTTATCAAAATAACACCGTCCGGCCGCTGGTGGAAGCCCTGCAAAGGGATCCTGATGCCCTGGTGGAGCGCCTCCTGCATCGTTTCGGAGGCAGAATGGTGGACGGAGGGGACCTCTCCGTGGAGCTGACCACCTTTCCGGGCATCGATATCAGGCTGATTATGTGGCTGGGAGACGACGAGCTGCCGGCAGAGGCCACGGTGCTCTTCGACCGGGCCCTGACCGACATCTACTGCACCGAGGACATAGCCGTCTTTCTGGACGTGGTGGTCCGGACGGCCGTCTGCCGGGGGATGTGGGGATGAGCCGCGTGCAAGGGCCCGGGGCACCGATCGCTGAAGATGAACCATAGCCGTGGAGCAAAAATTGCCGGGCGGTGGAGTGGGGATGGGGAACGTGATGGAGACCGGGATAGGAAAATCGCTGGAGGCCGGAAGGGGATAGGGACGGCGGCAGGGATGAATACGGGGAACGGAGGGGTCTGGCCGCCCGATCATCCCGACCGACCCAGAGCCCCCGGGCCCCGTTTTCACCCTTCTCCTCGCACCTACTTGATGTCGGCGTGGTACTCCTGGAGGGACTTCACCCCGGTTTTTCCGCTCCTGAAGGCCGAAATGCCCTTGGCCGCGGCCAGGGCGGCGGCGATGGTGGTGATGTAGGGCACCTTGTACTTGATGGCCGCCTTGCGGATGTAAGAGTCGTCGTACTGGCTGGCCTTGCCTATCGGGGTATTGATGACCAGATTGATCTCACCGTTCTTGATGGCGTCATCGATATTGGGCCTGCCCTCGTGCAGCTTCAGGATCAGATCGGTCTGTACTCCCTTCTCTGCCAGAAAGTCGTGGGTGCCTCCGGTCGCCCGGATGGAGAATCCCAGCCGGGAGAACTCTGTGGCCACCTCCAGCACCCCGGAGCGGTCCCTCTCGGCCACGGTTATCAGCACCGTTCCCCGGTCGGGCAGGGCGGGCTTGGCAGCCTCTTCGGCCTTGAAAAACGCCATCCCGAACGAGGGGGCCATGCCCAGCACCTCTCCTGTGGAGCGCATCTCCGGACCGAGCAGCGGATCGACCTCCGGGAACATGTTGAAGGGGAAGACCGACTCCTTGACCCCGAAATGGGGGATCTTCCTGTTCTTCAGCCCCAGGTCATCCATCTTCCTGCCCATCATCAGCTCGGTGGCGATGCGGGCCATGGAGACGTTGCACACCTTGGAGACCAGGGGCACCGTGCGGGAGGCCCGGGGGTTGGCCTCCAGGACGTAGACCGTATCCCTGGCAATGGCGTACTGCATGTTCATCAGGCCCACCACCTGCAGCTCCCTGGCCATTCGCTGGGTGTAATCGTTGATGGTCTGCAGGTGCTTCTGTGGAATGCTTACCGGCGGAATCACGCAGGCCGAGTCCCCGGAGTGGATGCCGGCCTGCTCGATATGCTCCATCACCGCCGGCACAAAGGCCCTGCTGCCGTCGGAGAGGGCGTCGGCCTCCGCCTCCAGGGCGTTCTCCAGGAAGCGGTCGATGAGTATGGGCCGCTCCGGGGATGCGTCCACGGCGGCCTGGACGTACTGCTCCAGCATCTCCTGATCGTAGACCACCTCCATTCCCCGTCCTCCCAGGACGTAGGAGGGCCGCACCATCAGCGGATAGCCGATCCGGTCGGCCACCTGGATTGCCTCTTCCAGGTTGCTGGCCATCCCCGACTCGGGCATGGGAATCTTCATCTCTTCCATGATCTTCCGGAACCGGTCCCGGTCCTCGGCCAGATCGATGGAGTCCACCGACGTGCCGATGATCCTGGCGCCGCAGTCTGAGAGCTCCCTGGCGATGTTCAGGGGGGTCTGCCCTCCGAACTGAACGATTATCCCTTCCGGCTTCTCCTTCAGGTAGATGCTGAGCACGTCCTCCACGGTCAGGGGCTCGAAGTACAGCTTGTCCGAGGTGTCGTAGTCCGTGGAGACCGTCTCCGGGTTGCAGTTGACCATGATGGTCTCGAATTCCAGGTCGCGCAGGGTGAAGGCGGCATGAACGCAACAGTAGTCGAACTCGATTCCCTGGCCTATGCGGTTGGGCCCCCCTCCCAGGACCATGACCTTTCGCCGGTTGCTGATCCTGGTGGCGTCCGGGGC
>JAAEEW010000005.1 GCA_013415595.1 Methanosarcinales archaeon
CGGTCATCCAGGGCCGGAGGGTGGCGGTGATCGGGGGAGGCAACGTGGCCATGGACGCGGCCCGGTGCGCTCTACGCATGGGAAGCGAGGAGGTGTACCTGATCTACCGCCGCTCCCTGCAGGAGATGCCGGCCCGGGCGGAGGAGATTCGCAACGCCCAGGAGGAGGGGGTGATCTTCAAGCTCCTGACCACTCCCACCCGGTTCCTGGGCGACGACCGGGGGTGGCTGAAGGCGGTAGAGCTGATGGAGATGGAGCTGGGGGAGCCCGACTCCTCCGGCCGCCGCCGTCCGCTGCCAAAGGCCGGCTCGGAGCAGGTCCTGGAGCTGGACCTGGCGGTCCTGGCCCTGGGAAGCAGCCCCAATCCCCTCCTCCCCCGGTCGACCGATGGGCTGGACCTGAACCCCCGGGGCACCATTCGTGCCGACCCCCGGGGCCGGACCTCCCTTCCCGGGGTGTGGGCCGGCGGGGACATCGTGACCGGCGGGGCCACGGTGATCAGCGCCATGGGGGCGGGGAAGCTGGCGGCTATGGACATCGACTGCTGGCTGAAGGGCCCCGGCGGCCCCTGGATCGAGACGGCAGCCCCTTGAACTTAAACTCCAATATTTAGACCCAGCAATAAAATAGGGGGACTGGTGGTCCCCTGCTTTTTTTCACAGCATCATTTCCCGGCCGTCTTTCTTGGCCGGCGATATTCGGCCCGGGTGCCCTTCATCTGCAAGCCCAGGTCCGTCTCTCACTTCCCTTTCCCGGAAGATCCCTTCTGCGGCGATGCCCTGCACAGGGGGCCGTGGAGGTACACGTACCAGTAGAGGCCGGAAACGAACAGCGCCGCTCCCACGATGTTTCCCAGGGTGACCGGCACCAGGTTGGTGACCAGGAAGTTGTACCACCCGGCAGCTCCCAGCAGGTTGGGGGCAGAGACGCCGGCGGCGGCCAGGCTGGGCGCGATGGCCGGATCGTTGGCCACGAAGATGCCCAGCGGTATGAAGAACATGTTGGCCACGCTGTGCTCAAAGCCGATGGTCACGAAGGCCATGATGGGGAACCAGCAGGCAAAGATCTTGCCGATCACGTCGTCGGCGCTGATGGCCAGCCAGACTGCCAGGCAGACCAGCCAGTTGCAGCCGATCCCCCGCAGGAAGGCCGTGGCCGGGTCCAGGCCGCACTTGGCATTGGCCACGGTGGCCGCCCATCCCGCCCAGGGCAGGGCGTCGAAGTAGCCCGACTGGTAGGCCAGGAAGTAGGCCAGGAAGATGGAGCCGATGAAGTTTCCCAGGTACACCAGGCTCCAGTTGGACAGCAGTCCTTTCAGGCCGGCCTCTCCGGATAGCAGGCTCAAGGGGGCGAACATGCAGTTTCCGGTGAATAGCTCTGCTCCGGCGATGACCACCAGCATGAGGCCCACCGGGAAGACGGCCCCGGCGGCGAACTTGACCAGCCCGGCGGGAAGGGCGAACTTCCAGACGGACCCGTCGGCGGCGGTGATGGTGCCGTTGGACAGCCCCCCGGCTACTATTTCGCTTAGCAATGCGCCAAAGGCGATGTACGCTCCGGCCAGAAATCCGAGTATCAGCAGCTTCTTCCAGGCCATGGTGCACTTGATGTTTCCTGAGGCAATGGATGCCTTCGCTATTTCAGCAGGGACTTTAAAGGTAATTCAAATCTCCTCCTACATCTCAAGCCAGCCCTCGCCCCGGGCGACCCCGGCAGTGGCTCTCCTGTTCACGGAGGTATTTGCCTTCCGGTATTCGATATAAATAGCTTTTGCATCATTCGCTTTGTGCTAAAAAAGGGGGCTCTTCGGGGGGACTCCAAATGTAGACGAGGAACTTCGGGGGCAGCGGACCGTCTCTAAAGTCGGGGCACTTCGCTGTTTCTGCATGGCTCATCTCAAGATATCATGATGCAGGGTCGGGAGCCTGGAGTCAAGAAATCGATGCATGATAACAATTGGATCTGGACGACAGGATTGTCATCCCGGAGGATCTTTGCCATCATTCTCGCACCCGGAATTTAGCGAGGGGCAAAAAATCGATTTTTCAAATGGCGAGACACTCGGGGAGAACCTTGTTTACCTGTCTATGAAAGACATCATCTGCTTCCCCATACTTCCCGATGACATGTATCCTCTTCACAACGGCCAGCCAGTGAACTCTGAGTGCCGATGTCTTGGGCAATCCTGTTGCATTGCATGTAGGTGAGCCAAAGGTGATGAGTATGTCTGTAGGCTCCAAATTGTCCGTTTTCGATGTAATGTAGGCAACGGTAAGCTGTGTATTCTTCAAATCGTGGTATAAAACCAAAGCAGGCCTCACCTTGGCCTGGACGAGATCTGAATGGCAGAGCGGTATCTTTACGATATCACCTTTCTTTAGCTCCTCCCACATATCTACCGCATTCAATAATCTGGTTCATCTGCCAGGGATTCGGCTGTAAACCGTGCCAGAATCTCCACAATCAGATCATCTGGCAAATCCTCATCGCAGTCGCAAACATGGCAGCCGACAGGAAGATCTGATGTATGGGGATTCATGCTCTCGCACATCATGCTTACATACCACCAACTAGCATATAAGCCTTCCATAAAGGGAAGCGTCTTTATCCTCTTTATATATTTTATAAAATAAGTTAACTGCTGGCGGAGATCATCCCGCCAGCACGGGACCTTGAAGGGCCCTCACCGATCTCTGACCTTGTTGATGATCCTCACGCAGTCCTGGCCCTGTATCTGCGTCCCTCCTTCCTCCTCCGTCAGCTTTCCGGTCACGGTTAGGGGCAGCTCCGTTCCATCGGCCAGATCGCCAAGCTGAAGGGTGGCCACCACATCCGGCACCGAGAACTTCATGGTCAGGTCCATGTAGCCGTCGCCATTCAGATCGTGGCAGCTGCAAAGCTCTCCTTCGAAGGGGGTGGCCACGTCCTCGTAGCTGCATCTGATGGTGGGCACGGATTTATCCAGAATATCCTCCCTGCTCAGCAGGATGCTGGTTGGGTCTATGGTGCCAACGTCGAGCTTGTCCGTTCCCAGAATGGCCACCGGAAGCACTCCCTTCTCCTTGAGGTTGAGGGGGTTGGGACAGGACCCGGGTTTGATGTCCACGCCCACCGCTATCACCGGGATTTCAACGGACTTTTCCAGGGTAAGCAGGGCCCACTCCGTAGATAGGATCTCGTCGCCCCAGGCGCATTCACTCCAGCTTCCGTCATCGTTCTGAGTCGTGGTTATGGCCGTGGTGACCACGTCGAACCAGTCCACGTCCTCTCCGTCGATGGTGATGGTCTCAATGCCCATGGCCTCGAAGCCCTTCATCATGGTATAGGTGGCTTGATAATCAGGCCAATCGTGAATGCCATATCCTGGGCCTTTCCATCCCGGATCCCAGTTAGCGTCGTTCCAGTGGTTTTCGATGTAATTTTTGGCTGCTATGGCCCTGGTCGTGCTGCTGTCATCTCCCACCATGGCCATCTGGTAGAGCAGATTTCCAGTCTTCAGGATGTTCACCCAGTCGCAGGCAGTCTCGTATCCTGAACCGCCAAGATTGGGGCCCAGCTCATCGCACTGGATGGTGTCCACCCACGAATCAAGGCCGCTCAGGGTACCGGGAGGTATGGGAATCGAGAACTTGTTCTGGGCATAGGTGAGGCCCAGGACTGCATATCCGGTGTTGGAGTTGTCGCTCCTGGTCGCCCATCCGTCGTGGTGGTAGCCCCAGCCACCGTCTGCATTCTGATAGGTGACCAGATAGTTCATGGCGTACTCGGCCACCTTCTTGTAGGTCCATCCGTCTACTGCCGATCCGGCCACTGAAACCAGTCGGTCGGGGGTCTCGCTTCCCGCTATGGCCATCATGGCTATGCTGGTCTCGTACACCAGATGATCTCCGAAGTAGACCGCATCGTCAATAGAGTTTTCATCTGTATCCATGAGCACTGCCTGGCTGAATATGTAGTCCAGACCCTTGATCACGTTTTCATGGTACTGATAATCTTCATCAAAGGGCGTTTCATAGTCAAGCTCTTGTATAGTCCCAAAAGTCTTGACCTTATAAATCAGACCCTTGGTTCTGGTTCTCAAATCAGTTCACACTCCATTCTATCCATAAATACTCTGAGCATACACGCTGGAGGAAGTCTTGACCAGAACGC